>DASWTP010000153.1:0-3339 GCA_036402075.1 Chryseosolibacter sp.
AATATGTTAGGATCAAAGTTATGGAGGCTTAGAAGTTAACAAGGAGCGGACAAGGTGGGACGGCAATTTAAGGGTCGTGTCATCTACTGTACGCCTTCTTATGTATTAAATCTCTCAACGCCATGTCAAATATGTTGAGTACAAATTTTTGTTCTCTTCTGAAAGCGCGGCAATCTCTTCGAGTCTGCGAAGGTGCATCGCATCAAGTTCCATTTTAGCTTTACCCACAAGCTAATCGAAGAGGCTAAAGAGGAGCAAGATGAAATTACAGATCAATATGGGTGGTAAAGCACTGCTGGTAGTGTTTCTACTCCTGGCGGGATGCAAGCATCCGGAGTATCAGGAGCTGCAGATCGACAAAGGTGAGCGGACTCTACAAGTCATGTCAACCTTGTACGTGATCGATTCGGTGTTCGTGGACGGATCAGGGAAATTGTACTATTCAAAAGCCCTGCGGGATAAAACATGCGGGAGTAGTAAGATCTCGATGGGGCTCCCGGACGAAGGATATGAAACTTTTGTCGATAGTACGGGCAACCTATCCTGCAACGAAAATTTAAATTGGGGCATTGTGATCCGCAAGAAAGGCAGTACTACGCGGGTGACGCGGCGCCTTGCGACCGGTACAGAACATTCAGACGACATTCAAATTATCTTTGGACTGAACTTCAATGTGTGTGCAACGGGGATAGAGCGATTGAGTACGGACAAAGTATGGAAATAAGGAATTATCTTTACCGACCAAACCCTTTCAGAAACTGAAAAAATATCTGCGACAGTAGCTACAAAGCATGGAAGTTCACTGGGAATATTTAGAAGATCTGATAATATAATTAAGCAATGCGCAATCAATGATGATTGGATTTTCCGGTACAACCGAACTTGGAAATAAAGAACACCGGAATTTCCTGCGAAGGAAATGACCTTTTCAAGGAGCATCAGTGGGATCTGTCGAAAGACGAAAAACCGTCTTCCTGGGAAGCACTACATTCACGGTCACAAAAATGACGACAAATGAAATGCGACTGCAGCGCAATGAACTATGCAGACAGGCCGGAAAAATTAATTAATGTGATGTTGATTTGACGGTGGCTTTGGCAGTCCGAAGACTACAAACATTTTAGGCACAAGGCTCGCACATGGCCCGCGCACAAGCAGAAGACCTGCGCCAGTCTTTGGGTTGTATGTAGAGCGATAAGGGTACGAAAATGACAATGACCCAGGGGGTCATTGATGATCAATCCGCTAGGGAAGTGATCCAGGCAATTTTAGAAAAACTGAATAAGAAGGATGATAAAAAGAAATGATGCCTACATACTGGGATTAATCTATTTAGCCGCTGCCTTTTTTGGATTTGCAATCCTGAGATACCTATATGTTTTTTTATGGAATGTTAATTCAACAGCAGAAGACAAACTAGTTGGTATTAGAGTGTTTCTTAGTGCTCCAATGCTGATACTTTTTGGAATCTTCCTAATTGCAAAGTTTAAGCAAGATGTGATTCATCGCTTTTTTGGGATTGTGTTCCTATTGTCCGGTCTAGCCTGGGCGATTGTGATTATCAGAACTATAATTGAAGAAGCCGCGTAATTGTACATGGCTTGATTTACGTCGAAAGTACGTTTGAGAGGCCGTCCTTTAGTTTTTTCGTGCCTATCAAGGCATCGAGTACAGCGTAAAAGGCAATCTGATTCGGGTATCGAGATACATGTAAAGTTATTTCAGGATTTGCATCAAAAACCTGTAAACTTATTTTAGGACGTGACAGGGAAAACACCAACCTCGCACACCCTCCGCCATCACCTCCCTCAAAAAAAAATCCCCGCGCCCTTCGCGCCTCCTTCGCGCCCTTTGCGGTCCTGCATTTTAACCTACCCAACTCTTAACCCTAAACCCCGCCACCTCCAAAAATCCTACTTCCACTTTTTTATTACCCACCAGCACGTACCACACCCACAGGGTAATAACATCAAAGAATCTTTTCCTTCTCAACACCAACACCACGACACACCTCAACGCATAGGAATACATTACATCATCGCACACCCCTCACACACGCTCGCAACTTGCGCGACACACAAGTTTGTGTGTTACTTCATTTAGTAAATAACCAACCCATGAAGAATACTGTACACCTCATCGGCCGCCTCGGCAAAGACGCAACCTCCCACGAATGGCGGGGAAAACAAGTTTCGAATTTTATGGTGGCCACCACCAGCACCTACAGAGACAAACTCACCGGTGAAAAAAAGGAGGACGTCCAGTGGCATAAATGTGTCCTCTGGCAACATGAAAATTTATATCCCTTCCTCAAAGCCGGCACCGTAATCTCCGTACAGGGATCTATCCGCTACGACTTCTATGAGAAAGAAGTCCAGGGAGAAAAGCTCAACATGCTCACGACTGAGATTCTTGTTGATGAAGTCGTCTTGCTTCCTTCACCCAAAAAAGAGGCGCAATGATTTGCGTTAAACCATGCTCTCCCTACAAGCTGAAAATACTTTCCCCAACCCTCTGTTTCGAAGTGTTAGCGATCGGCCAGTCATTAATATAAACCCGGTCTACGGTCGATTATACTTTAGCACCTTCGCTGTCAACGCACTCAACCTTGACAAGAGCGCCTTCGTCATCGGCAAACGTGGTGCGCGCTGGGTAATTAACAAGACAACCAACCTTCCGCATTTCGTGTTGAAGAAACATCAGGGCGCGTATTATATCGTTTCGAAACCATTGGTGTTTAAGCTCGCGGACGAGTTCCAGCACCATCGGCCTTCATTCCTCATTGAGGGACTTGAACGTAAACGGAAATACTATACGTTGAAATTTTTTCCGCCCGACCCCGCGACAATCAGGCCCTCGCGCGCACCTAAGCTCAATCAGGAGGAGAGGGAAAAGCTAGCGAAGCTTACACCAAAGGAAAGGATCATCTACAACTATGAAAAAACGAACTTTGCAGGACGGGTAAAGACACAGGAAACCCAGCGCGTCCAGGAGATTGTTAGCCGCTCATATAAAATCTGAATGGCATCGGTTACGTGAATTTGTTTGTGCTCAAAGATTCAAAAGGAAGGCTCTTGTCATTCAACCCGGCAACAGAGTCCTTCGTGGTGGTAAAAAAGTACACATCCCTGCAAATATGGGATATTGACGTTCACGATGACGAAAACATCTGGTTCATGGGCAATACCCCAAAACCAGGAGTGCACTTTAGTATTGTCAAAATACCTAAACGGCAAGTGTACAAATTGCGCTACTTTTGTAAATGGCGGCCGACGACCATACGAAAGAGCTGAAAGAGATTATTGATAAGGGTGCTGTCAACATTGTTCAGAACTATTT
>DASWTP010000154.1:0-38135 GCA_036402075.1 Chryseosolibacter sp.
GAATAATGAATAACGAATGTCGAAATCGAGTGCGTACCTAACTTTAACATTCGACATTGAGTGTTGAATGTTCGATATTGAATTAAATCTTTACCGGCAGCAAATCAGCATTCCCGAGGAGGCAACTCGATAAATTAGCGAAACCTTCACCGTGAACGGCTAGGTCTAATGGGGAATAATGAATAACGAAGTCGAATGTCGAATGTCGAAGTTTAGTGCGTACCTAACTTCAACATTCGACATTGATTGTTGAATGTTGGATATTCGATCTAAGCCTGTTGCCGAAAGACAGCGCGCGAAAAAGGAATCAGCATCAGCCCCGAAAGAGCAAACGCGATAAAGGCGAGACGAAGGCTGAACACGTGTGATAAATAGCCGATCAGCGGAGGACCAATCAACATCCCCACAATTCCATACGTGGCGATGATGGAGATGACGATTCCTGGCGAATATTTTTTTGAGGTTCCCGCGAGCAGGTACACCATTGGTATGATCGATGCGGTGCCGAATCCTACAAGGCAAAAGCCGATAAGCGAGGGCCAGAATGTTGGAAAGATCACTGCGGTACCGATGCCAACGATGATAAACGAAGCACTCAGCACAAACGTGTTTTGCATGCCGATGCGTTCAATCACGGAATCAGATGCAAAACGAGATATCGCCATGCACACCATGAACATCAGGTAGCCCCAGGTAAAGATCTCAACGGACACAACTTCTTTGAAATAGATCCCACTCCAGTCGAACATCCCACCTTCACAAATGCAAGCAAAGAACAGCAGCAAGCCAAGGGAAACGATCATCGGATCGGGTTTTCCTAACTTAAATTTATTTCCGGCCGGGGCTCTGTCGTTTCGGATGAGATGTCGGTGAGAATAGGCAGTGACGCCAAAGACGGCAACGGATACCATGAGCAGATGATAATTCATCGGAACATTCAGCGCCACCAGCAATGTCGATACTGCCACCCCAAAAATTCCTCCGGTACTCCAAAGCCCGTGAAACGAACCATTGATTCGCTTGGTGTACATTTTCTGCAACGTAAGGGCCTGTGTATTCATTGAAATATTCAACATCCGCAAGGCAAACGAAAAGAAGCAGATCGAGAAGACCAGCATGGGAGTGGTGAAGCTGAACCCGATCAACAGGGTTGCAAATCCAAGCATGACAAAGGCGGCTGCCAAGGGAACGCGGCTGTCGTATTTCGACACCATCCACCCGGAGAGCGGCAGGCCGATCATCGAGCTTATCGGCATAAAGAGAAGTATTGTGCCCAGCTCCGCATCCGTAAATCCGAAATTCGCTTTGATAGTGGGGATGCGTGACGCCCAGCTTGCAAAAGCAAACCCGGAAAGAAAATAAAAGACGCTTAAAAAAAGACGGTGCTTGCTACGGTCGGCCATGTCGACATTTTCGGGCGTGAATATGGGATGAGATGCGGTCAACCGAAAGAAATTTTGCTGAAACATTTTAAACGGTAGAGGGGATTGTAAAGTTCGGCTCGCTGGTTGAAATTCAAGTTCTGCTCTCGGTGCCTCGCGTTTCGAGGTTTTGCATACCCTCAACCCGAAACAATACGGATTTGGATTTTGGACGCTGGTTCTTGACTTTTGTTGTCACACTAACGATTGCGTTATGCACGAAGAACCCTACGGTGAATATTCCTTTCTCCTTGATCGCACGGCAAGACGGGTGAAGCAGTTTGCACAGCAACGTTTTAAGACACTGAAATTCCCCGTGACTGTCGACCAGTGGCTTGTGATGAAAAACGTCTATGAGCGTGGTGCCATGAAGCAAAACGAGCTTGCCGACCTTCTTTTCAAAGATAACCCTACCGTAACCAGGATCATCGACTTGTTGTGCGAAAAGTCGTTAGTCGTTCGGAATCCGCACCCGACAGACAGGAGAAGCTTTCAGGTGGAATTGACAAAGGAAGGAAAGAAGAAGGTGGAGCAACTTAAGCCGAAAATTGCAGACATCCGGCTACAGGCGTGGGAAGGCTTGTCAGAGAAGGATTTTCAACATTTCAAGAAGGTTTTGAATACGATCTACAAAAACCTCGAATAAACCATTAGATTTTTAAAACATTGCAAATTTTGGATCGTTTAATCCTATATAGTTGTTGTACTAACTATTATTGCACTAACATAATTCGCCAAACCTTATGATCCAGACGGACATTTGTATAATCGGTGCCGGACCGGTTGGTCTCTTTGCTGTTTTCGAAGCCGGACTTTTGAAAATGCGCTGCCACCTGGTTGATGTATTGCCACAAATCGGTGGACAGCTTACGGAAATTTATCCGAAGAAACCGATCTATGATATTCCTGGCTACCCCGAAATAAAAGCCCATGAACTCATCGACAACCTTGCCAAGCAGATTGAGCCTTTCAAGCCTACGTTTAGCCTGGGCGAACGAGTGACTCATGTCATTAAAAACGATGACGGCTCGTTCGAGGTAAGAACTTCGGACGGTACTACAATTTTTTGCAAAGCCCTCGTTATTGCCGGGGGGCTTGGATGCTTCGAACCTCGTAAACCGGAGATTGCAGACCTTGATAGGTTCGAAGGAAAAGGGGTTTTATACTTTGTGAAGAACCCGGATCAATTTAAGGATAAAAAACTGGTTGTTACGGGAGGCGGTGACTCCGCACTCGACTGGACGATCCACCTGGCATCTATTGCAAAACACCTCACCCTTGTTCATCGCAATGAGACCTTTCGTGGTGCGCCTGACTCAGCTGAAAAAGTGTTTGCGCTTGCGGAAGCAGGCAAAATTGATTTGCTGTTGAATACAAACCTTCAGGCAGTATCGGGCAATGGTCATCTGAAACAGATTTCACTGGTCGATAAATCCAACACCACCCGGACGATTGAAGCGGACTACCTGATCCCGCTGTTTGGATTAAGTCCTAAGCTCGGTCCTATCAGCGAGTGGGGCTTGCGCCTGGATAAGAATGCTGTTGAAGTAAATACGTTCGACTACTCAACTAACATTCCTGGAATCTATGCGATTGGTGATATCAACACATATCCTGGAAAATTGAAGTTGATTTTGTCCGGGTTTCATGAAGCTGCGTTGATGGCGCAAAGCGCTTTCAAGTTTGTTTATCCAAATCAGAAATTGAGCTTTAAATACACTACCGTAAACGGTGTTAATGCATTTTAGCCATGGTGAAATTTCAAGTAAGAGAAGAAAACGGTACGCTTCGCGATATTGAAGTTCCCACAGACATGAACTTGAACTTGATGGAAGTTCTGAAGGCCTCCCAATACAATATTGAGGCTGCGTGTGGGGGAATGGCACTTTGTGCAACCTGCCATATTGAAGTCCTGGAAGGTGTTGAAAACTTAAATCCCCGAACAGACGCTGAGTTGGATATGCTGGATACTCTTCCCGTTGTTTTGCCAAATAGTCGACTTGCATGTCAGATCAAAGTGAGCGATGATTTGCAGGGGATGGTATTGCGGTTAAACAACGCGACTTGATTAAGTTCTATCACAAGGGCGCGAAATGCTAATTGCGGGGCGACCTCATTGATCAATCCGTATTATTTGGATTTGAACGTATCGTAAAGCCGTTGCGCTTCGGCCAGGGATTTCTCCAGGTTTTCATTCACAAGAACAACATCGAATTTGTCCTGGAAAGTCATCTCGAACTGAGCTTTGAAAAGCCTGCGCGATAAGCTTTCAGGGGTTTCAGTGCCGCGGTCGTGCAGTCGCTCTTTAAGGATTTCGATGGATGGTACTTTTACGAAGATGGAGAGCGCTTTGTCACCAAAATACTTCTTGAGGTTCAAGCCGCCCTTCACGTCAACGTCAAAGATCACATTCTTACCCTCGTCCCATATGCGTTGAATTTCCGATTTGAGTGTGCCGTAAAAGTTTCCTTCATACACTTCCTCCCATTCCACAAACTCGTTCTTATCGATCAGCTCTTTAAACTGAAGCGGTGTGAGGAAGTGATAATCCTGGCCATCTTTTTCTGTTCGGCCGCGTTTGTCACGTGTGGATGCCGAGATTGAAAAGCCAAGGTCGGGATTCGACTTGAGTAAATGTTTTACGATAGTGGTTTTTCCGGAACCGGAAGGCGCAGAAAAAATGATCGCTTTCCCGGCCATTTAGCGTGCTAGATTTTCGATTACTTTTTTTCGGATGGAATCAACAAGGTCCTGCGGTGCGTGTTGTGAACACTTGGATTTCAGAAGTTCGCGGATGGCGACTTCCAGGTGATAGCTTTTGTAACACGGCATGCATTCTTCCAAATGCTCTTTCATAAAATGCTCTTTCTGCTGCGGTGTGGCTTCACCATCGATGATGGATTGCAGAATCTCAAAACACTCTCGCTGGTTCTGACAGTCCTTTTTCATCTTACTAAAGTCCGGGGAGTTCATATGGTAGTATTATGCGTTTTTATAACCCATTTTCTTAGCGTATTCACTTAATTTTTCCTTCAGAAGATTTCGGGCTCTGTGCAGTCGGCTTCTCACCGTTCCGATCGGGATATCTAATATCTTCGCCATCTCTTCGTACTTAAATCCTTCTAAATCACACAATATTATTACCGTTCTGAAGTCTACATCTAAAGAATTCAATGCGATGGAAATCTCGTCACCGATCATATCCTGAAGCGCCTCCACGCGCAGATCGGGCGTTATTTGCCGGTCAACATCTTCGGAGTTATAATAACTTTCTACTTCCTGGTAGTCTACCTTGGAAGGCTCTTTACTTTTCTTCCGGTAGTCATTAATAAAACTGTTTTTCAAAATTCGGAACAGCCAGGCTTTAGCATTAGTTCCCTTTTGAAAAGAATCAATAAAGCGGAATGCTTTTAAATAGGTATCTTGAAGAAGGTCCTTAGCGTCATCGGAGTCCAGCGTGAGGCGGTAGGCAAAATTATACATTGAGTTTATGTGTGGCATAAACTCCTGATTGAAAATGTTTTGCTTTTCCCGCTCGGAATATTGTTCGCGAATGACTTCTTCCATAATTCAGTAAAAATAGTAAAAAACATGAAGCTGGCGACAGTTAAAAAAATTCTCCAACTGCTGGCGGCCGTTAACGGAATATTAGTACAAAAACGATACCTGTGGGAACAAATAGTTGATGGTCGCCAGAGGCGTAGCCCGGAAACTTAAGGTTTCGGGGTCGAGGTTACAAGGTTCAAGTCATGACATGTTTTTACATATACTGCCCCACCTGTAGCTTGCAACTTGCCGCTTGCTACTAACATTCCCCTCGCTCCAAGCCATCACTGCCTACTTTTCCCGCTTGCCGCTCACCGTGTAATAAGCTTGCTTCAACGCATCTTGGCACATGTCCTTCCTTACCTTCTTCAACTCCACCATGGTCCATCCCTGCTTGCCCCATTTGTTCGGTACGGGGTAAAACACTGAACTGTCGAACGCGCAAAATACAGACTGATCTTCAGGTGAAAGCTTCAGCACCGCGCGTTTGTTCTGACTGTCAAGCGTTGCGAAAATTTTTTTCTTTATGCGAAACGAATTTTTCTCAAAATGCGGAGCTTCAACAGCACCTGGTAACGACAATGCAAGGTTGCGGAAGCTTTCAAGTTCGACCATATAGGTATAGATTGAGAATTTGCTTACTTTGAATGGAATGCAAAATCGGATGAAGACGAAAGATAGCGCAAAGATCTTTTACCTCATTGTGCTTGCACAGTTTTGCGGCACGTCCGTATGGTTTGCGGGTAACTCCGTCCTTCCCCAGCTGCAGGCAGAAGTAGGGTTGCCTTCCTCTTCGCTTGGCTTCCTCACTTCATCAACACAACTCGGCTTCATTTTGGGTACGCTGGTCTTTGCGGCCGCAGGAATAAGCGACAGGTTCTCACCATCCAATGTTTTCTTTGTGTCAAGCATATTTGCCAGCTTGTTGAATGCTGCCATGCTCATCAACACCTCATCCTTCGAACTGATTGTGTTAACCCGATTTGGGGTTGGTGTTTCCCTTGCGGGTGTGTACCCGGTGGGCATGAAGATCGCAGCGGATTGGAATCAGCACGGCCTTGGTCACTGGCTGGGTGCATTGGTGGGCGCGCTTGTGTTAGGCACCGCTTTCCCATATTCGCTTAAGCTTATTCCGCAATTGCCCGAGATTGAAAATGTTATTCTGGCCGTTTCTGCTTTCTGTGTCCTAGGGGGAGTAATCGTTTACGTTTTCGTTCCCGATGGGCCGTTCCGAAAGGCATCGTCCGCATTCTCGATTTTTGGCATCGTGAAGGCTTTTTCGTCAAAAGAATTTCGCGCACCTGCTCTCGGGTATTTCGGGCATATGTGGGAGTTGTATGCCATGTGGGCATTCATCCCGGCTGTTTTTGGTTACTACGCTGAAATTAATAACGCCAAAATCAATCTGCCAGCCCTGGCCTTCGTCACCATCGGAGTTGGCTCCTTAGGATGTTACGTTGGGGGAATTTTGTCAATACGCGTTGGAAGCGCAACACTTGCAACGGTCGCTCTAAGTTTGTCCGGAATATGTTGCCTGTTGTCTCCATTCATCTGGAATCTTCCAATCGTGGCATTTCTACTTTTTATGATTGCCTGGGGCACCACGATGGCCGCAGACTCACCGCAATTTTCAACGCTTGTCGCCCAGCACGCACCAGCCGATGTGCGTGGGTCCGCCATTACTATGGTTGTTTGCATTGGCTTTGCCATTACCATTGTAAGTATTCAACTGCTCTCGTTCTTAAAAACAATAATTCCTTTTCAGTATCTTTTCCTTGTCCTTGTGCCGGGCCCTGCGCTTGGTTGCCTGGCCATGCGGCAGGTTTTCAACCGACAAACAGTCATAAAACAAAATGAGCTTCGTTAAAACGTCAGACATCAAACCGAAGGAGATTGCTCCGGGCTTTTTCGGCCGATTTATCCACACGGCCAACACTACTGTTGCCTACTGGGAGATCAAAAAGGGATCGACTATTCCCGTTCATCATCACATTCATGAAATGACGGTTAATGTAATCGAAGGGCAGTTGCAGTTGACCATCGATCAGGTCACCCAGGTCCTTGAGCCTGGAACCGTGGGTGTCATCCCATCGAACGTACCTCACACGGCAACCGCCATCACAGACTGCAAAGTGATCGATGTGTTTTGTCCCGTAAGAACCGATTACAATAACCAATAGAATGATCGAAGTCGCCCGTTAACAACTTCCTCCTTTCACTTTCGCTATTCGATTTGTACTTTACGCATGAACATACATATTATGGAACGAAGAGAATTTATTCAAAAATCAGTACTAGCAACGTCAGCGATCACCGCGGCCGCGGTCAGTCCCGCGTTCGCTCAACAGGCGCAAGACAAAGAAGTGTATGAGTGGCGTGTTTACGAAATGACCCGCACGCAAGGTGGATTTGAAAATTTCATGTCCAAAGCCTTTATCCCAGCGCTCAATCGCCTGGGGGTGAAAAAGGTTGGGGCCTTTTCAGAGATGAGTAAAGCTGAGCCGGTGAAGTTTTACGTGCTCATTCCTTATTCGTCCTTTGCGGATTACCTGAAAGTTAATAATGCTCTTAAATCAGATAAGGCATTCCTCGAGGCCGCTACAGATTATAACAAAATTCCTGTAGAGCAGGCCGTGTATTCGCGTTTTCATTCCTCACTTATGATCGCGTTCGATGGCCTTCCGAAAATGATCGCGCCAGCTAACGAGAAAAGAATGTTTGAATTGCGGACCTACGAAGGCTACAGCGAAGATGCCGTGCGAAGAAAGATTAAAATGTTCAACGATGAAGAGTTTGTGATCTTCAATCGGGTGAAATTGAATCCCGTTTTCTTTGGCGAAGTGATTGCCGGCCCAAATATGCCTGCCTTAACCTATATGCTTACGTTTAAGAACATGGAGGAACGTGACCAGAACTGGAAGGCGTTCGGGGGTGACCCGGACTGGCAGCGGATTCTTAAAGATCCTCAGTATGCAAATACAGTGTCAAAGATCTATAAGATTTTCCTCGAACCACTTTCATACTCCCAGATTTAATTATGCAGCACAAACATCTTCACCTCCAGGGGCCAGTGCTGTCGCGAATTGTTGCGGGAGCCTGGCGATGGAACAATGTAGATGTGGAGAAACTCATTCAAACAAGTCTCGATGTCGGAATTACTTCGTTTGACCACGCAGACATTTATGGCGATTATGAAAATGAGAAGATCTTTGGCGATGCAATGAAGAACATTTCTGTCGGTCGGCAGCAAATCCAGTTGATAACAAAATGCGGGATCAAATTGTTGTCTTCGAAGCATCCCAACACGTGGATAAAACACTATGACACCTCAAAAGGACATATTATTTCCTCGGTTGAAAATTCGTTACGGAATTTAAGAACGGATTACCTGGACTTACTCCTGATCCACAGGCCGGACCCCTTGATGGATTGTGAAGAAGTTTCAGAAGCGTTCGGCCTTTTGAAGCAGAATGGAAAAGTGTTGCATTTTGGTGTTTCCAACTTTTCGGCAACGCAGTTCGAAATGTTGCAAAGCGCGCTCCCTTTTCCATTAGTTACAAATCAAATTGAGTTTTCGGTATCAAAGCTTGATAGCCTCCACGATGGGACGCTCGACATGCTGATGAAATACAAGTCTTCCCCAATGGCATGGTCTCCGCTGGGGGGAGGAAAATTGCCTGCGTCAAACCATGCCTTGTGGTCTAAGAAAGAAAAGTACAATGCCTCTGAAACACAACTGTCCCTTGCCTGGCTGATGCATCATCCCGCGAGCGTATTTCCTGTGATTGGAACTACACAACCCGAACGAATCATCGAAAGTGCTAAAGCTGTCAACCTCAACCTGGATCGGCAGGACTGGTTCGAAATGTTAAGGGCTGCCGCTGGAAAAGACGTTGCGTAGCCATACTTTTGCAGGTTTCAAAGCCTTGGTATGCGAGTATGTCTCATTTTGATTTTCCTAGCTGGTCTTCAGTCAGTCGCGCATGGCCAGGAAGTGCGCTCATCTGCCGATACCCTTCACTGGAACGCGAACCGATTGCTAACCTGGGACGATTTTAAAGGCAAACCCGTTGAGGGAATTGGATTCTTTGGCGAGGCACTGTGCCAGAACGCGGCCAACTTTAAGAAGGCGACAGGTTTTAGCAGGACGAACACATACGTGCATGCCGTTTTTGACAGGCGGAATTCATGGGTGGATCCAGCTCAAAAAACAGATCAGGGCCTGCTGTATTTCCAGGTGATGTTTAATCTTTTTGAGGCCCACGCCCGTGAGTTGAGAAAAACATTGAAAGAGACAAAGCTCGGCTTTGACCCCACCAGGAAGTTTGAAGAACTGCACGGGCTTTCCATGTCACGATTGGCTGATGAATATGCGCTATTTCGGCAGGAGACCAAGGCTGGAAGTGATGGCACCGCGCTGGCAAAATGGAATGATGCGATCCGGAAGAGACTCGTGTTGCTGGAGGCTTATCCGGATGTTCATTAACGTGTTCGGAAAAATTGAATTTAATTTCCCTTTCAATCGTTATCTCTACTTCGGATCTCACGTTCCCAATCAGCTCAGCCTCTGGGAATTTGAGGAGGATGGGCACATATTTGCCAACTATTGTCAAACCATAAGTAGTATATTTACCGGCCATGGCCAAAGCATCAGCAGAAAAGAAAATTATCGATAATACCGGCTTTGAAAACATAGAGGTTGTTGGCGCGCGAGAACACAACCTTAAAAATATCAGTGTCACTTTCCCCAGAAATAAGCTTGTTGTAATAACCGGAATCAGCGGCAGTGGAAAGTCATCTCTTGCGTTTGACACAATTTACGCAGAGGGGCAAAGGCGCTACATGGAAAGTTTTTCTGCTTACGCCAGGAGTTTCCTCGGAAACCTGGAGCGGCCTGATGTAGATAAGATCAATGGCTTAAGCCCGGTTATCTCTATCGAACAAAAGACAACCTCGCGGAATCCACGCTCGACTGTCGGGACGGTGACAGAGATCTACGATTTTATGCGTCTTTTGTATGCAAGGGCAGGTGAGGCGTTTTCATACCTGTCGGGCGATAAAATGGTTCGGCAATCCGAAGACCAGATCCTCGACACCCTGCTCAACAATTTCAAAGGTAAAAAATTAATTCTGCTTGCTCCGGTTATCAAAGGACGAAAGGGTCACTACCGCGAGCTGTTCCAGCAAATAAGAAAATCGGGATATACAAAGGTCCGAGTGGACGGAGATGTTCAGGAGATCACAGCCAAGATGCAGGTTGATCGCTACAAAATTCACGACATCGAAATTGTAATGGACCGGATTGTTGCCGATCCGAAAGACCGCGCTCGTATCAGCCAGTCTATTAACAAATCACTGAAGGAAGGAAAGGGCGTAATGATGGTGATGGAAGAGAACAACAAGGTTCATCACTTTTCTAAATTTCTGATGGATCCGAAAACCGGCCTGTCGTATGATGAACCTGCTCCAAATTCGTTTTCGTTCAACTCACCGTATGGCGCATGTCCAACCTGTAACGGACTTGGTCAGATTGAAGAGATCACAGAAGAGTCGGTGATTCCGGATAAGAGTCTCAGCATTAGCCGTGGAGGGATTCTGCCGCTCGGGGAGTATCGTGACATTTGGATTTTCAAAAAAATTGAGGCGATCCTAAAACGCTACAAGCTTACACTAAGCACGCCTTTGAAAAGTATCCCGAAGGATGTTATCAATGTGCTGTTATACGGTGACGATGTTCCGGTGGGTGTGGCTTCCGTAAAATATCCAGGCACAGAGTGGAATACAAAATTTGAAGGGATTATAAATTTCCTTGAGAAACAACGCGATGAAGGCTCGGAAGCCATCAAGAATTGGGTGGAAGATTTTACCATCACCAAAGTTTGTCCGGAGTGCGAGGGTGCGCGATTGAAGAAAGAGTCATTACACTTTAAGATTGACGGAAAGAATATCTCTGAACTTTCGTTGCTGGGGATCAATGACCTGCAAAAATGGTTTGTTGGACTGGAAGATCGGCTTGACGATCGCCAACGTGTGATTGCAACCGAAGTACTGAAAGAAATCAGGAAGCGAATTGGTTTTCTCCTGGATGTAGGTCTCGACTATCTACACCTTCATCGGCCTATCCGAACACTGAGCGGTGGTGAGTCACAGCGGATTCGCCTGGCAACGCAGATCGGAACACAGCTGGTTGGCGTACTGTACATATTGGATGAACCCAGCATCGGGCTGCATGCTCGCGACAATGTGAAACTGATCAAGGCGCTGAAAGACCTTCGCGATCTCGGTAATTCTGTTGTCGTTGTTGAACATGACAAAGACATGATGCTGGAATCGGATTACATTATCGATATCGGCCCGGGCGCTGGACGTCACGGAGGAAGCGTGGTGGCAGAAGGTGATCCTGAGAGGTTTCTCAAGAACAACAGCACCACGGCAAAGTATCTCAGTGGGAAACTTGGTATCAACTATTCCAAGGAACGTAGAAAAGGAAGTGGCGAAAATCTGAAGTTAATGGGCGCATCGGGCAACAACCTCAAGAATGTTGATCTGAAGATTCCGTTAGGCACGCTCACTTGCATTACCGGTGTGTCTGGCAGCGGAAAGTCAACCCTTATTCACGAGACTTTATTTCCGATCCTCAACAGGCATTTTTACAATTCAAGAACGGAGCCTCTTGCCCATAAATCCATTGACGGGCTCGAGCTGATCGATAAAGTAATTGAAGTTGATCAATCGCCTATCGGTCGTACACCACGCTCGAACCCGGCTACCTACACAGGTGTTTTCACTGACATTCGCGAACTGTTTGCGCAGCTGCCGGAAGCAAAAATTCGTGGATACAAATCAGGAAGGTTTTCATTCAATGTAAAGGGTGGCCGCTGCGAAACGTGCGAGGGTGCCGGCTTACGACTGATCGAGATGGAGTTTCTTCCCGACATTTATGTTCCGTGCGAGACCTGCAAGGGAAAACGATACAACAGGGAAACACTTGAAGTGCGTTTCAAAGGAAAGTCTATCTCTGATGTTCTCGACATGACGGTAGAAGAAGCTGTTACGTTCTTCGAAAATCAGCCTAAAATTCTCAGGAAAATCCAAACCCTTCTCGAAGTTGGCCTCGATTACATTTCGCTTGGTCAGCACGCCACAACGCTGTCGGGCGGGGAAGCACAGCGCGTTAAGCTTGCTACCGAACTTTCCAAGCGCGATACTGGAAAAACGTTTTATATCCTGGACGAGCCTACCACCGGTTTGCATTTTCAGGACATAGCACACCTGCTTGACGTGCTTCAAAAACTGGTGGACAAGGGCAACACGGTGCTGGTCATTGAGCACAACATGGACGTGATCAAGTCTTCGGACTACATTGTTGACCTTGGTCCGGAGGGCGGAGCAAAAGGTGGGAAAATAATCGCCAAAGGAACACCGGAGGAGGTGGCGAAGAATCCGGCCTCATACACCGGGAAATTTTTAAATGCTGAACTGGGGTAACTATGAATTCTTACAGACGACAATATCTTTTTGGCGCATTGTTTCTGGCCTTTGCGATCTATCAGGCGGTGATAGGCGATGTGCTGGAATTCTGCCTGTATGGCGTTGCAGGTCTGGCGTTTATCGTCAACGCAGCTACCTTTGAGCCCAGGTTCTTGCCCTACAAGAAACCGCTGGTGATTGCCACCTGGGTGCTAATTGGCGCCACGGGAATACTGTTCCTGTATTTGCTCCAGTTCAAGTATTTATAGCCGACCGTTGACGGAAAAGACCTTTGGTGTAAACGCGCAAAATTCGTATTTGTCGTAATTTTGGAACACGTAAAAAGATAGAATTATGAGAGCATTAATCGTGGATGATGAACGTTTGGCCAGGAAAGAACTGATCAAACTTCTTGAAGACCATCCGATGATTGAAGTGGTGGGCGAGGCAATGAATGCAGACGAAGCGATGCAAATGGTTAACGATCTCAATCCTGACCTCCTCTTTCTCGATATCCAGATGCCAGGAAAGACCGGGTTTCAATTGCTGGAGATGCTCGACTCCGTTCCGCTCGTGGTGTTCACTACAGCGTACGATGAGTTTGCCCTGAAAGCATTTGAAGTAAATGCCCTCGATTACCTGCTGAAACCAATTCAAGCGGAGCGGTTGTCGGAAACCATCTCAAAGCTTTCTGAGAAAGAGCGGGCAAAAACGGTTGCTGTACAAGGAGGCGAAAAGAAACTGGGCCTCAATGACCAGGTATTCGTGAAAGATGGAGACCGCTGCTGGTTTGTAAGCCTCTCGAATGTAAGAATGTTCGAATCTGACGGGAACTACATCAAGGTGTATTTCGATAACAACCGCCCGATGATTCATAAGTCGCTCAACGCACTGGATGAGAAGCTGGATGAACGAGCCTTCTTCCGTGCAAGCCGTAAACACATTGTAAACCTCAGCTGGGTGGAAGGAATTGAACCGTGGTTTAACGGAGGCTTGATGGTTCGTCTCAAAGGTGGCGACAAGGTGGAGGTGAGCCGAAGACAAGCCGCGAAGTTTAAAGACATGATGAGTCTTTGAGCGCATCGCGCCAAAAATCCAACATACATAGCCGACCACACCGTCATCGCGCGTCCCCCGTCATGCGGGATAGTTAGTCTTTTATTCTCCAGTCCTGTCGGAACAGAAGATTCAATTCAAACCAGATCGTTCCTTGAGTCGAATTAAATTTTCGACTTATGAAATTCTATATCACCGTGGCGCTTTTTCTCGTAAGCGCTTATGTATTTGGTCAAAGTTCCGAAGAGCTTTCCATTTTTGATGGCCGCCATTGGGGTGTCGTTTTGCAGCATCCTGAAACGAAAAATGTAACGGTCAGGAAAAACATTCCATACTTCAGCGACTCAAAAGGAACACTCAAATTCGATTTGTACGTGCCTCCTTCCATCAAGGCGAATGAAGAGAGGCCTGCCATCGTGTTCCTGAATGCCATCGGAGAACGTCCGGGCGAGATGCCTGTGAAAGACTGGGGTATTTATGCGTCATGGCCGAAGCTTATGGCTGCAGAAGGTTTTATAGGAATTTCTATGGAAGCTGACGGGTCCCGCATTCAACAATCAATCGGGTCATTGTTTAGCTATCTGCACACGAATGGCGCGCAGCACCACATCGATGCGCAACGAATCGGAGTGTATGCGGCTTCGGCCAATGTGAGCCAATCGTCAGTGTACCTGATGGGACCTAATGCTTACAAAGGAATTAAAGCTGCAGTGCTTTATTATGGTAATGCCGCACAAGGCCCCTACCGCAAAGACCTACCGGTATTTTTTGTAATCTCCGAAGGCGATGTCGGAAGGAGCAACTACACGGGCTTGTGGAACGAAGTTTTGAAAAACAATGCGCCCTGGACGATCGCGATGGGGTCAGGCCTAATCCACGCTTTCGATGCCTTCAATGACAGTGACGATTCCAGGCGAATGATTAAACAGACAATTTCATTCTGGAAAAATCATCTGGGTGAAATTCCAGCGCATGCTTGGGAAGGGTCGATCGGCAGGAAGGTGCTCGAAGCCGAGTATGGGCACAACGATGAAATGGCGCTCGCGCTTCTAACCGATTATTTAAAATCAAATCCAAACGAGATAGAGGCAGTGTTTCGTCACTCAAGCATACTGCGGAACATGAAACGATACGAGGAGGCTCTGGCTGGGTATAAAAAAATTCTGGCGCACGATGCAAACCACACACAAGCCCTGGTATCGTCATACTTGAGTGAGGTTGGTTTGGGTCATGATCAAGAGGCGCAACAATACTTTAGCCGTGCAGAAAGAACAGGCAAGATCTCGCGCGATCAATACTATGGGATAGGAATGACACTCTACCGGAACAACCACCATAAAGAGGGAGTGAAGTTCTTCGAAAAGCTTACTCAAATGAATCCTTATGCTACTGACTACTACAATCTTGCATGTGGTTATGCTATGATCAACGAAAAGGACAAAGCCTTTGCGGCATTAAAACAATCCGTTGACATGGGAATGACTTCAAAGGCTCAGTTTGAGAATGATACTGATCTCAATTCGTTGAGAGCGGATAAGCGGTATCAGGAGTTGCTGGCACGATTGAAATAGTATTGTTTTCCACCAAGACTAAAAGGTCACAAGGAAGGACTAAGGAATTTGAGTCCATGACTTAGTGTTCCTTGGCGGCTAGTTACAACCTTAAATCAGCAAGAATAAATTCGAAGCCCCGAAGTACGGGCTCACCAGATAAGCGCTTGTCGAAACCGTTGTGTGTGACTTGCAAGCCACCTTGGTATACATAGACGGTTTCTGTTTCGGGATCAATGAGCCATCCCAACAAACAGCCATTTTGCATCCACTCCGCCATTTTCTCCTTAAGATCGTTGAGAGAATCGCTGGAGGATTTTAACTCAATAATGAAGTCAGGACACAAATGAGGAAATTTCCTCAATTCAGCTTTATCGATCGAATTTAATCTTTCATGACTAATCCAGGCAGCGTCAGGGCTGCGCATGGCGCCATTACTCAGAAAGAATCCGGTATTAGAATCAACACATTGTCCTAACCGATGTTCCTTATTCCATTTTGCGAGTTGATAAATAATTTCACTGTTCCGTCCTCCCGTATAAAAATGTGTTGGTTCTTGTACGACAATTTCGCGATTAGGTGAGCGCTCAATTTTCAGTTCACTATTGTCCTCGCAGAATTCGGTAAATTCGTCATCACTCATGCCCTGCACGTGTTTGCCCTTAATTCTTGTAGGAAATATCATAACTAAATTTACTAAAATCGTTTTCGGGACGGTAGCCCTAGATTCAGTCTATTTTGGACGACTGTTTTCACAAAAGCTCATTTTCGTTTAACGTCCGTCAGGCAGTGGAGTAGATGATACAGATTCCTGGCGATATTTTCAAAGTTTCCAGGGAGCTTGTCACCTGCATACATGAGATGGCCAAGGTATAATTCCAAAAGATTTTCGCGTAGTTCCTGCGGATCTACGGCACTAAAGATATGCGCGAGGGTTTCTATGCTTTCGTTCGTCAAGCATTTGCGTGTATGTGATTGTTCCATATTCTGATACTTAAGGCCAAACGTTGCTTACTTATTCTAAGCGTGAAACAAACGATCTTTTTTGTAATTGCAAAGGATCATGCGTAATAAAAGTAAGTTTGAGATGGTTATTGTTGAGCGCGTCAGACAGGTACGGCTGAAAAAAAACCTTACTCAGGACGATATTGCTATGTTTCTGAATATCTCAAGGGGCTTTGTGGGGCAGATAGAAAGCCCAAACCATCAGAGTAAATACAGCTTAGATCAACTGAATAAACTTGCGATCGAAATGGAGTGTTCCCTTCACGACTTTATACCCGAAAAACCTATTCCGGAGGCTGGCAAGGGCAAGGGTAAGTACTGAATAAAAGTGTTCTGTCGCACGGTGGTGCAAAAAACAAAAAAGCCGATCATCACTGACCGGCTTTCTGATTATTGTTGACTTTGAATTTATTCTCCAGCTTTTTTATCCTTTGACGATTCCTTGTCTTTGGATGAAGCTTTCGCTTTTTTCACTTTGATGGTAAGCACATCACCTTTGCCTTCGTAATCGGCCTGGATTGTGCCACCCTCTTCAACTTCACCTCTTAGGATCTCTTCTGCTACCGGATCTTCCAGGTACTTCTGAATGGCACGGTTCAGCGGACGAGCTCCAAACTGGTGATCATATCCTTTCTCGGCAAGGAAATCTTTCGCCTTGTCGGTCAGCTCAACATTGTAGCCGATCTGGATGATGCGATCGAACAGTTTCTTGAGTGTGATGTCGATGATCTTGTGGATATGCTCACGCTGAAGTGAGTTGAACACAATTACATCGTCAAGACGGTTCAGGAATTCAGGGCTGAATGCACGCTTCAATGCGTTCTGGATGGTAGACTTCATGGCCTCTTCTTCGCTCTCGCGTTTTGCCGCGCTAGCGAAACCGATACCAGTACCGAAGTCCTTCAGGTCACGAACACCAATGTTCGATGTCATGATGATGATTGTATTCCTGAAGTCCACGCGTCTTCCAAGTCCGTCAGTGAGGATACCATCATCCAACACCTGCAAAAGGATATTGAATACATCCGGGTGCGCTTTTTCGATTTCGTCAAGCAACACCACAGAGTAAGGCTTACGTCTTACCTTTTCAGTAAGCTGTCCACCTTCTTCGTAACCAACGTATCCTGGAGGCGCTCCGACAAGGCGTGATACTGAAAATTTCTCCATGTATTCACTCATGTCAATGCGAACCAATGCATCTTCTTTGTCGAACAAGTAGGTTGCAAGAACTTTCGCCAATTCCGTTTTACCCACACCGGTCGGGCCGAGGAAGATAAATGAACCGATTGGCTTCTTTGGATCTTTCAAACCAACGCGCGTACGCTGAATTGCTTTCACGAGCTTCTTGATCGCTTCTTCCTGGCCGATCACTTTTCCACTCAACTCCTCGCCCATGTTCAGAAGCTTATTGCTTTCTTTTTGAGCGATACGTTTTGTAGGAATACCAGTCATCATCGCGATTACGTCAGCAACGTTGTCTTCGTTAACCGTATACTTTTCCGTACGGGTTTTCTCTTCCCACTTTGCTTTCGCGATTTCAAGTTGCTCGATCAGTTTTTTCTCGCGGTCGCGTAGTTGTGCTGCTTCCTCGTATTTCTGGCTCTTCACAACGCGGTTCTTTTCTTTCTTAACGTCTTCGATCGCTTCTTCGAACTTCACGATGTCTTCCGGAACATGGATGTTATTGATGTGTACGCGTGCACCTGCCTCGTCAAGCACATCGATAGCCTTGTCTGGGAGATAGCGGTCGCTGATATAGCGGTCTGAAAGCTTCACACAAGCTTCAATCGCTTCCTTCGTATAGATCACGTGATGGTGATCTTCATATTTTTCCTTGATGTTCTCCAGAATCTGAACCGTTTCTTCCGGTGAAGTAGAGTCTACCATCACCATTTGGAAACGTCTTGCCAACGCGCCATCTTTTTCAATGTACTGTCTGTATTCATCAAGGGTTGTAGCACCGATACATTGAATTTCTCCACGGGCAAGGGCGGGTTTGAACATGTTCGAGGCATCGAGCGAGCCAGAAGCTCCACCGGCACCTACGATTGTATGCAATTCATCAATGAACAGGATTACATCCGGAGACTTTTCCAGCTCATTCATTACGGCCTTCATCCTTTCTTCGAACTGACCGCGGTATTTCGTACCGGCAACCAGTGAAGCGAGGTCGAGCGTAACTACACGCTTGCCAAACAATACGCGAGAAACTTTCTTTTGGATAATTCGCAACGCCAAACCTTCAGCGATAGCTGTCTTACCAACACCTGGTTCGCCAATTAGGATCGGGTTGTTTTTCTTTCTTCTGGACAGGATTTGCGCCACGCGCTCAATTTCTTTCTCCCGTCCTACGATAGGATCAAGCTTATTGTCTTCCGCCAGTCGGGTTAAATCCCGGCCGAAGTTATCGAGCACAGGAGTTCGCGATTTTTCAGTTCCTTTCTTCTCTTTTCCGGCTCCGGCACCGCTGCCAGCGCTTCCGAAAATTTTTGAAGAATCATCATCCGGATCGTCAGTATCCGAAGATGCCATCGGGCTTTCGTTTTGGTATTCCAGCATTTCTTTTACAGTCTCGTAGTTAACGTCAAACTTATTTAAGATTTGCGTTGCGAGGTTATCTGCATCGCGCAGGATCGAGAGCAATAAATGTTCCGTGCCGATCAGCTGTGCCTTGAAGATCTTGGCTTCGAGGTAAGTGATCTTCAGAACTTTTTCTGATGCCTTTGTGAGCGGAATGTTGGCGAGGTTTTTTATTTCGTGTGTAGCAGTTCCTTTGGAAATCTTTTCGATCTCACCCCGGAGTTCTTCAAGCGGTACACCCAACTTCTTGAGCACGCCCACGGCTACACCCTCACCTTCGCGAATCATTCCCAGCAACAGGTGCTCGGTGCCAATGTAATCGTGGCCCAGGCGCAATGCTTCTTCCCTGCTAAGTGAGATCACTTCTTTAACGCGGTTGGAAAATTTAGCTTCCATGTAAAAAATAGATGATTAGATATGGTAAATGTAAAGTTTTTCTACCGTACAACACTATAGAGAAACTAAGAATTATCCTTAGAAACGCAGGCCGCCCTTCAATTGTTCATTTCCGAGTGGAAGCTTGTACGATACCCAGCGCGCCCGGTCCTTCGCAGAAAATCAGGTCGATGAGACTAAGATTTTCTACAAACTTATTGCCAAACACCTGATGGTATACGGCCGGGTCGTAAAATTCGTGGAGACGTGTAGAATTTTTCGGTGTGATCGTGGAACGTAGGTCATAAATCGGTTGCAAAGGGCTTTTTTCGTATACCGATGTTCCACGGACGGTAATTTTGCATTTCAACCACCTGAGACATAATGTCAGCAGCGCAGAATTCAGGTCGAATAGTCTGGCAAAATTGTTAAACAATACCGCTCGCAGATCGTCAGCATAGTACTCGAAAAAAGGCGCCTTGCCGTAGCTCGACTGTATTGCTCGCCAGTGGTTGTTTTGCCAGCGCTGAGAATAGTCGATCTTAATGTCGGTGATCAGCGTCTTTCCGCTGGCGTTAGCAAGCGGAACAATAAGGGGTATAATTCCCTGACTTGTGTTGATATAGCAACGGTTACGATATGTTTGCTTCTGAAAATTTTCATGGGTTTCAAGAAGCGCCTCATCGCCCGAAAGAAGAGCAGCAAAGTAGGCGATCGATGGTATATAATGACTCTCCAGCAGGACGACCTTCACATCAAAAATTTTTGCAATTTATTGCTTAGTTTTCTCAATTATCAAGCTGCCGCGAATGATTCGAAACGTTTATACGGGCATTTTTTTCATCATTCATTTTTGTCTGGGCTGCTCCTCAAAATCAGAGCTGCCACGAACTTTGTGTGCAGCACACTTAACAGAGGGATACACCGACAAAGTTTCGTATTTGCCGGGCGAGAAGGTGAAGCTTTACCTGCATGCATCACATCCGGTTGACCCATGCGCGCTTACCATCTTCAGCGTCAATGGCGATTCCGTGTTCTCGGTGTGGTCCAGGTTACCGTTTCACGCAAAGTACCCATGGAACACAGGGAGTACTGATGGTTTTAGGTATCCATTGACCTCGGAGTTCACACTGCCAGAAGTAAAAAGTGGTATCTACCTGATCGGCAATAAAATTCCCATCATCGTCAAGACAAGGAAGGCCGTTGATCTGCTCGTAATCTACCCATCCAATACCGCTAACGCATACAGTTTCAGTGGCGGGAAGAACTTATACTCCCTTAAAATGACACAGGTTTCGTTTGAGCGACCGATAGAATTGCAGCCCTATTCAAAGCACTGCCTTAACTGGCTGGTAGATCAAAGTGATTTTTCCGTTGGCTATGTATCCGATATTGACCTGGAGGACTTCAACAATATTTCATCGGCCAGGATCGTCAGTATCATTGGTCATAGCGAGTATTGGACACGGCTGGCGCGCGAGAATTTCGATCGGTTTGTAAATGAAGGGAAGCACGCCATTGTTCTATCGGGAAATACCATGTGGTGGCAAGTAAGATATTCCGAAGACGGCACAAAATTGATTTGCTTCCGGGATGCTGACCGCGATAGCATTCACGATCCTCTCTTAAAAACGATTGCGTGGAATCATCCGTCACTGAACTACCCTGTGGTCAAGAGCATCGGCTCTGATTTCGCCCATGGGGGCTATGGAAAAGAAAAGGATTCCGGATGGGATGGTTATAAGATCATCGCGGAAAGTTCTCCGCTGCTGGAAGGGACCAATGTAAAGCGTGGCGATGTCATTTCGCTGCCGACACTGGAATATGATGGCACCTTGCTAAAGGGCACAGACAAGCATGGCTACCCGGTAATGGATGTTCACGCGCTCGGATTTATCCGGGGTGAAATCATCGCCTTTGACAGAGGTTTTCGGGAGGGAGAGACGACACCAACATTTATTGTTTTTCAGAAGACAGCAACATCCGGAATCGTGGTGAATGCAGGCTCAACTGAATGGTGTGGCGCAGGGGGCATTGGTGGCCAGTCTGGTGAAGTAATTAAAAAAATTACGCGTAACGCAATCGTCAAACTGTTGCATAATGAAAATGTGTTTGTGGCCAGCAGTCCTGACGACACACTAGCTACCCGTTGAACTCACCAAGTCCCTGGCGAATAATCTCCATCGGTTCCTTGGTACAGTCAACGATGGTTGACGGAACGTTGTTGCCAATTCCGCCATCGATCACAATGTCAACTACATTCTTCAAGTCTGTATAGATCTCTTCAGGATCGGTCGTGTATTCCTTGATCTTGTCTTCGTCTTTGATTGAAGAGGTGATCAGCGGGTTGCCAAGGTGCTGTACCATCAGTTGGGGAATGGCGTGATCAGGGATACGAATGCCGACTGTTTTCTTGTTTACGTCAAGCACTTTTGGAACTTTTGAACTCGACTCCAGGATAAAGGTGTAGGGTCCCGGCAGGTGTTTTTTAAGAATCTTAAAAACCGGTGTGTCGATTCGTTTCACATACTCGGAGATCTGGCTGATGTCAGCGCATATAAATGAGAGGTTCAGCTTTTGAGGTTTGATGGCGAGGATGTGGCAAAGTCTTTCGACTGCCTTCTTATTAAAGAGGTCGCACCCGATGCCGTAGATCGTATCAGTTGGATAGATGACAATTCCTCCATCTTTTAATTTCGCAACTACGCGTTCTATTTTGCGCGTTTCCGGATTTACAGGATGGATCTTTACTAACTCAGCCGCCATTTATGGATTTTGAACAGTATTTCACCAGCTAAATTAGAACCAAATCAACAATTGCATCTGTTCATTCGTTAAAACTTAGTAATCTTGAGAAATTTTTGTGTTTATTTTCACGTATGAAACCGTCTAAGAGGCTAATCCTTTTTCTTGTCATCTCAATCCTGATGATCTCCTTCACGTATTACGGATTCCAGATCTGTTATACGCCTAACGTGCTGGTGCAGAAGAAGGATCGGCAGATAATTATTCCACGGGGCGCCAATTTTAAGGACGTTCAACGGATCTTTCATGAAGAAAACCTGGTGCAGGACCTTATCTCATTCAGCTTTTTGTCGCGGTTGATGGATTATGATGAAAACGTAAAATCAGGCCGGTACCTGCTGCGTGCAAACATGACCAACCTGCAAGTCATCCGCCTGCTTCGTTCAGGCCAGCAGGAGCCAGTTAAGATCACCTTTAACAATGTCAGGCTGATTTCAGAGTTGAGCGAAAAGATTACTAAAAACCTGATGATCAAACCGGAGGAATTTGAGGCCGCGCTTGTGCAGTTTGCGATGACTAACAATTACGGCTTCAATAAAGACAACGTGCTGACCATGTTCATTCCGAATACATACGAGATGTATTATCAATCAACGCCCCAGGAGGTAATTGAGCGCTTATATGGCGAATACAAAAATTTCTGGAATGCTGACCGCAAGGCCAAGGCTGAAAAACTTGGACTTACGCCAATTGAAGTCTCAATCCTTGCATCCATCGTTCAGGCAGAATCGATAAAAAAGGAAGAAGCTCCCATCATTGCGAGCCTCTACCTAAACCGTCTAAAAACCGGCATGCCGCTTCAGGCAGACCCAACGCTGGTTTTTGCTGTAGGTGATTTCTCATTGAAGCGCGTATTGAACGAACATAAGGAAATTGACTCGCCCTATAATACCTACAGGAATGCAGGCCTCCCTCCTGGCCCCATCAATATGGCTGAGATCCGATCGATCGATGCTGTGCTGAACCATGCCGACACCGACTATTTGTACATGTGTGCGAAAGAAGACTTTTCCGGAAATCACAATTTCACAAACGACTACGATCAGCACATCAGGAATGCAAAGAAATATCAGACGGCTTTAGCTCGTGAGATAAAGATCGGGGAAGCGCGAAGGAGAGCAGAGCAGCAAAAGAAATAAGAATGTACGTTTCCGAGACCCACATTCGCGTTCGTTATGGTGAGACTGATCAGATGGGATACGTATATTATGGCAACTATGCCATGTACTATGAAGTTGCTCGCGTTGAAAGCCTGAGGCAGTTGGGCCTTTCTTATAAGGAGCTTGAGGAGATGGGTGTGATGATGCCCGTACTCGAAAATCATTCTAAATTTATTGCCCCGGGACGCTACGATGACTTACTGCGCATCGTTACTACTTTGCGCGAGAAACCTGGCGTTCGAATCCGGTTTGAGTACCAGATCTTTAATGAAAGCAATACATTGATTCATACCGGAGAAACGCTGCTTGTGTTCATCGATCGAAAGACCAATAAACCCTGCAGACCTCCTGAGCCAATGCTCAATGTGTTAGCGCCCTATTTCAAATGAAGTTCAAGCACAAAAAACTTATTCTTCAGGTCAGTCCCGTGTGGCTTTTGGTTACATGGATGAGGAAACTTCGGTTTAAACGCCACGAGGATGTCTCGTTGTACAAGATTTTTAAGGTGTTCGTGCGAAACCTTGAGGACGATGAAATCATGGATCGGGCGAATGGTGTGGCATTCAATTTCATACTTGCAACATTCCCGGCCATTATTTTCCTCTTCACCTTAATACCCTACGTTTCAAACTATTTCCCGGAAATAAACACCGAAAGCATCATGCTCTTCATGAAGGACCTGGTTCCATCCGACACATATGAAGTAGTTTCTACGACCGTGCTAGACATTGTAAGTAATCAGCGGGGTGGCTTGTTAACCTTGGGCTTTTTCTTCGCCATGTACTTGTCTACCAACGGAATGATGGCGTTGATGCGCGCCTTTAACGCCTGTTATAAAACAGTGGAGAACCGAAACCCGTGGAAGACACGCCTGATCGCAACGGGCCTCACATTCAATATGACCTTTGTGTTATTTCTCGCCATTATGCTCCTGGTAGTTGGCCAATTGCTGATGGAATACTTCCTCAACCACATTCGTGAATTCGATCTTGTCAACCTGGACTCGTTCACGGTGAACCTGATTTTCATTTTGCGGTTCATCGTGATTTTTATTGTATTCTTCCTGGCGATCAGCACCATCTATTACTTCGGACCGGCTATTCATTACAACTGGCGTTTTTTTTCAATCGGATCACTCATTGCCACGCTGCTGTGCCTTGGCGTCTCGTATGGGTTCTCGTTTTACATCACGAACTTTGGAACCTACAATAAGGTGTACGGGTCCATTGGCGTGCTGATTGCATTGATGGTCTGGATTCAGCTGATCACAGTGGTGCTGCTGGTTGGGTATGAGATCAACGCTTCGATCCATGAAGCAATCCGAAACGAGGCGCTGTGGAAGGCTCGGAAATACCGGCTGAAGAAACAGCAGGCACTCTGAAACGTCATCACTTTTTTTTATAGCTTTAAATCCCCACTTTAGTAATTGAGGTTGTCAGGCGTGCAATTTGTGCGCGGCACTTGAACTATTAAGTATGGATGCTTTAGCGCAGGAAATTCGTAATCGGTTTATTGGTCTTTTTAAAACGGAGCCCTTACTAATTCGCTCCCCCGGCAGAATCAATCTGATTGGCGAACACACCGATTATAATGATGGCTTTGTTATGCCGGCCGCAATCGATAAAGAAATCATTTTTGCCATTGCACGTTCGCATTCCAATGAATCACAAATTCACGCCCTGAAGTATGATCAGCACATCACGGTGGATGTGAACAACCCCTCAAAGGTGAACGCTCCTGCCTGGGCGAATTACTTGTTGGGCGTGCTTTTCCAAATCCGCCAGCATGGTTACACGGTGGGCCCTTTCAACTGCGTCTTTGGCGGCAACATTCCTACCGGTTCTGGTCTTTCATCATCAGCCGCATTAGAATGTGGTTTTGGCTTCGCCCTAAGTGAGCTTTTTCATCTGAACATTCCACGATTAAAAATTGTCACGATTGGTCAGTGGGCTGAACATAACTATGTTGGGGTGAAGTGCGGCATTATGGATCAGTATGCAAGTGTGATGGGCAAAGATGGGAGCGTGATCTTGCTGGATTGCCGATCACTCAACCATCGGTATGCGCCAATCGATCTTCACGACCACATAATCGTATTGTGTGACACGAAGGTGAAACATGCGCTGGTCGACTCCGAATACAACACCCGCAGGTCGGAGTGCGAAGAAGGGGTACGCATCCTCAAAAAGCATTATCCCCAAATCCAGAGTCTCCGTGATGCTTCTGTGGAGATGGTGAACAGGCACAAACCTGAATTGACGGGGAAAATATTTGATCGGTGTTTGTATGTCGTATCGGAGATAGAACGGGTGCAGGCTGCCACAAAGGACCTCGAAGCAAACGATTTAGTCGCCTTCGGCAAGAAAATGTATGAGACGCACGATGGTCTTTCTAAACTTTATGAAGTAAGTTGTGCGGAGCTGGATTTCCTGGTCGATGAAGCGAAGAGGACCGGCAAAGTGTTTGGGGCGCGCATGATGGGGGGAGGCTTTGGCGGATGCACCATCAATATTCTAAAAGAATCAGATGTGGATGATGTTGTGGGCCGTTTGAGTGCTGCATACAAGGCGAAATACAATATTGATATGCCATCCTATCGCGTTAAGATTAAGGATGGCACAAGCATCTTGTCAACATCCACGGCATCTGTATAACATGACAATCCGACCAAACTTATATGAAACATCACTCATTTATGCTCCTGCTTGGGGCAACATCACTCTTTTTCGCATCGTGCAATCAAAAAATTGAAAACGCGGCTATGTCTGATACGACCCGGGTGGAAACAAAGACGAATCTAACATCAGCTCCGTTTGGCAGGTTGCCGGACGGTAAAGAAGTAAGGCTTTTTACGCTAAAGAACGCAAACGGTATGACCATGAAAGTCATGAACTACGGGGGCGTAATTACTTCTCTTACTGCACCAGATAAGGATGGGAAATTCGAGGACGTGGTTCTTGGCTATGACTCACTGAATGGCTATTTGCAAAAGAGCCCGTACTTTGGGGCCCTCATTGGCCGCTATGGAAATCGCATTGGAAAGGGCAAATTTTCGCTGGATGGAAAGGATTATCAGCTGGCGCAAAACAACAACGGCAATGCACTTCACGGTGGCCCCAATGGATTTGATAAGCGATTTTGGAACATTGAAGAATACCCAGTGACCAATGGCGCAGCGTTGAAGTTGACCTACACAAGTCCTGACATGGAGGAAGGTTACCCCGGCACGCTGAATTCTCAGGTAATCTACCACCTTACGGATAATAACGAGTTAAAGATTTACTACGAAGCTACGACAGATAAACCAACCGTTGTAAACCTAACGCAGCACACGTACTTCAACCTGAGCGGAAACACGAAGTCGGACATTCTTCAGCACGAATTATTTCTCGATGCCGACAAGTTTGTGCCGGTTGATAAGACTCTGATTCCTACGGGCGAATTGAAAGATGTGTCAGAGACCCCGTTTGATTTCAAAACACCAACCGCTATCGGATCTCGCATCGATAAGAAAGATGCTCAATTGGAGGCAGGCCTCGGTTACGATCATTGTTGGGTTTTAAACACAAATGGTGATACCTCAAAAGTCGCTGCTACACTTCACGATCCAGCTTCAGGAAGAGTAATGAGCGTCAAAACAAGCGAGCCGGGAATCCAGTTCTATTCCGGAAATTTTCTTGACGGAACAATCACCGGAAAGTATAACACGGTCTATCAAAAACGCTATGGTCTTTGCCTTGAAACCGAACACTTCCCCGATTCGCCAAACAAGAAAAATTTTCCATCCGTATTGCTGAAGCCTGGGGAGACTTATCGCACCCAAACAATTTATACTTTTTCGACAAAATAAAATACGTTTTGTTTTTCGGGTTCCGGGTTTCGAGTTGCAAGAACTCGCGAACCCACGACTCGAAACTCGAAACCGGAATTTCTCACCTGATTCAAAATTCATACAACCATGAAGAAACTATTCATACTTTTCACTTGCATTCTGTTTGCTGCAAATCTGTCCGCCCAGGATTGGAAAGTTGTTGAAGGAAAAATTACGACTGAGTGGGCATCCAAAGTCAATCCGTCAAACGTTCACGCAGAATATCCGCGGCCGCAGCTGGTGCGCCCTAACTGGACAAATTTGAACGGACTGTGGGAATATGCGATCAGCAATGCAAAACCCGGAACGTATGAAGGAAAGATCCTTGTGCCGTTTGCGATAGAGTCGTCATTATCCGGTGTTGGCAAGCAAGTGGGTAAAGACAATACACTATGGTATAAACGAACTTTCGCACTTCCGGCAGACGCTAAGAATAAAAATCTGCTTCTTCACTTTGGTGCCGTTGACTGGCGATGCGAGGTCTTTGTAAACGGGAAATCAGCGGGTAAGCATGAGGGGGGGTATGATCCGTTCTCATTTGACATTACCTCGCTTGTTACTAAGTCGGGTCAACAGGAACTTGTAGTGAGCGTGTGGGACCCAAGCAACGATGGACCGCAGCCTCGTGGAAAGCAGATTAAAAATCCGCACAGCATCTGGTACACACCCGTTACAGGCATCTGGCAAACCGTTTGGCTCGAAGCTGTTCCAAAGTCATACATTGAAAGCACGAAGCAAATCTCCGACATCGACAAAGGTACAGTTTCGGTAAGCACGCTTGTAAAAAATTCCCAACCAGGAGATAAAGTGAGAGTTTCTGCATGGGACGGAAAGCAGAAAGTTGCCGAGCAGGAAGGTTCTGGTGAAAACGTCACCCTTCAAATCGCGAATGCGAAACTCTGGTCGCCTTCAAGTCCTTTTCTTTACGATCTGCAGATCCAGCTTGTAAGAAATGGAAAAGTAGTGGACGATGTTAAGAGCTACTTCGGCATGCGGAAGATCTCGATGGTGGCCGATGCGACCGGAATTCAACGCATGCTGCTGAACAATAACTTTGTTTTTCAGTACGGACCGCTCGATCAGGGCTGGTGGCCAGACGGCTTGTACACTGCTCCATCGGATGAAGCGCTTAAGTTTGATATCCTAAAAACTAAGGAGATGGGCTTCAACATGATTCGCAAACACGTAAAAGTTGAGCCAGCCCGCTGGTATTATCACTGCGATCAGTTGGGAATCCTGGTGTGGCAGGATATGCCGAGCGGTGACATGGGTAACAATTGGGATATGCGACCCGGCATTATCGGTATCGCCAACGATAAACAACGCACACCCGAGTCGGAAGCAATTTTCAAAAAAGAGTGGAAGGCAATTATTGATGCGAGAATAAATTTCCCGAGCATCGTGGTGTGGGTACCGTTCAATGAGGCATGGGGCCAGTTCAAGACTAAGGAAATTACTGAGTGGACGATGAATTACGACCCATCACGTCTTGTGAATTCGGCCAGTGGAGGAAACTTCGAACCTGTAGGGCATATTATAGACCTGCACAATTATCCAGCACCATGCATGCCTGATCCGAATCTGTTTGGAAAAGCTCAGATTATTGTACTTGGAGAATTCGGAGGACTTGGCCTACCCCTGGAAGGGCATACCTGGCAGGCTAAAGACAACTGGGGATATCAAAGCTTTCCGAATAAAGAGGAACTCCTTAACAAATACACAACGTTCATGAACGCTTTCCCTGACCTGATCAAAAAGGGATTGTCTGCTGCGGTGTACACACAGACCACCGATGTGGAAGTCGAGACGAATGGTTTGATGACTTATGACCGGAAGGTTGTGAAGATGCCTGAGCAGAAGCTGCAAGCGGCACACAAACAGCTCTACGATGCTTCCCTCGTTAAGATGAAGTAGTGCTCATCCTCCGCGGAACGTTGAGCGGTTGATTCGTTGATACGTTATGCCGTTTTGATATTGACCAGGGACTATAGGTGCGAACTGGAAGTTTTGAAAAGCTGAAGTGCTCGAAGCGCGTACCTCCAGGCGTCAAGCCAAAACATTACTGATGGGACAGGCTTGCACCTTGAAGCCTGCAACTTGCCGTCATTTAGTCACGGCATAGTTCATCTATCAACGGTCAACGAATCAACCACTATGTAAGATAAATCCTCAATTCACTTCATTATCCTCTCACTTTTTCACGATTTTTGGCAAAACATTCCGTATGTCGAGTAAGGCAATAATTTTTTTCGGAACAGTCATCTCCCTTCTTTCCACGCTCACGGTAGTTGGCCAACAGAAGCCCAAGATAGACTACTACGAAAGGTTCTTCAAGCAAGATGAGGTAACAAATTCCGACTCCGCTTTTTCCGTGGCTGAAAAAAAGCTAGAGGAGGCAATCAGCACGCACGACATTGATAAAAAAGCCGAAGCTCATAAGGAACTCGGACTTCTGCACCTTAAGGTGAGCCAGGATTATGACAAGGCCATGGATGCATTTATCCAGGCGTTGATGATTGAAGAGGCATTGAAGGCAGATCCTGAACAAGTGATCACGTACATCGCGATTGCGGATGTATTCTGTCAAACCTCCAATTTCATTAAGGCAAAAGAGATGCTTGACCAGGCGCTTGAGTTAAATCGTTCACTGAGCCACAACCGCACCACCATAGTCATTCTGTTAAAGCTTGGAAACGTTCACCTCCAGCTCAACGAACTTGATCACGCATGGGAAAATTTCAAAGGTGCTTTAAATTTTGCGGATGACATTGAGGGAACTGACTATGAGGCGGAAGCACACTTTCAGCTTGCCCGGATCGAAACACGCAGGAATAACTATGAAAAAGCATTAGCGCTATTTAAGACCTCGCTGACGCAACGAAGGGCACTCCACGATAAGAAAAACGAAGCGATTTGCCTGGACGAAATTGCCGGCCTGTATTCGCTGATGAAGAATACAGACAAAGCGCTCGCAAACTATGTGGTGGCTCTGGAGATCTGGGAAGCCCTTGGGAATAAGGAAGGTCTGGCAACGGTTTACAACAACGTTGGGGCGCTGTATTATAAAGATGGCAACGTTGAGCGCGCGAAAATGAACCTGGAACTTGCGCTCGCTGCCGCAAAGGAAGCGCAGTCACAGCAGCAGATGCGCAAGAGCTACGAATACCTGAGTATGGTATTCAAAGACCTTAAAGGCTTTGAGCGGGCGCTTGCTTACAAAGAAGATTACATCAGCATCACTGACTTTATGCAGCAAGAGCTTGATGAACAAAAACTTATCGAAGCCCAAAACAAATATGAGTCGGAGAAAAAAGAAGGGCAAATCAAACAATTGGAAAATATCAAGGCTGCGCGCGAGAATGAATTAAAGGAGGAGAAGCAGACCCGCAACCTCCTGGCCGTTATCACTGTTTTTTCCGCGGTTGTTTTATTGCTCGTGTTTTACGGATACCTGTCTAAGCGTAAAACGAATAAGGTCTTACAGGTGGCGAACAATACGGTGCGCGAGCAGAATTCAAAACTGCAGGAGCTTAATGCAACGAAGGATAAGTTTTTTTCAATAATCAGCCACGACTTGAAGGGTCCCCTGAACTCTTTGACCTCGTTTTCCGGCCTTCTGATCAATCATACCGATAGCCTGAGCAAGGATGAGATAAAAATGCTGGCGAAAGATCTCGATAAATCCCTGAAAAATCTTTTTGCTCTGCTTGAGAATTTACTGGAGTGGTCACGCTCACAAACAGGCAACATAGAATTTAAGCCAGAGCCATTTGATATTGTCGCCCTGCTGAAACAAAATCAAGAGTTGCTGACCGCGCAGGCGCAGAACAAAAAAATAGCGATCAATCTCAAGGGTGACGATGCATTAACCATTAATGCGCACCGGAATTCGATTACCACCGTTGTTCGGAATTTGATTTCCAATGCTATTAAATTTACTCCCGAGGGAGGCGTCATCACACTTACAAGTTCGGCTAAAGAGAAGTCGGTCGTGGTGTCTATTGCAGATAACGGGGTCGGAATGAGTGAAGACGTAATGCAAAAACTTTTCCGTATCGATGCAAAGCACACCACCAAAGGAACGGCAGACGAAAAGGGAACGGGACTCGGTTTGATCCTTTGCCGCGAGTTCATTGAAAAAAATAGCGGGCGGATCTGGGTGGAAAGCCAGGCCGGTAAAGGCTCTACATTCTTTTTTGAGCTTCCTCTAAACGCTGTCGCTCCGGTGGCTGAAACCGCACTAACGGCCTGACCTGGCACCGGATTGCTAGCACCTTGAAACTTGGAGCTTGCATATCCAGAAACTACCTTCGACTCATGGCGTTTCGAAAAATCATTCACATCGACATGGATGCGTTTTACGCTTCAATCGAACAGCGTGATAATCCTTCATATCGAGGGAAGCCTATTGCAGTTGGTGGATCGCCCGAAGGACGAGGAGGTGTTGTGGCAACGGCCAGTTATGAGGCGCGAAAATACGGTGTGCGTTCTGCCATGTCTTCGAAACGCGCAAGGGAACTCTGTCGTCACCTGATTTTTATACGTCCCCGCTTCGATGTGTACCGACAAGTGTCTGAAAAGATTCGTGAAATCTTTAGCCGTTATACCGATCTTATTGAGCCACTCTCTCTTGACGAAGCTTACCTGGATGTTACAGTCGATAAACAAAACATCGGTTCCGCTATCGACATCGCGAAAGAGATCCGGGAATCAATAAAACAAGAGCTCCAGCTCACCGCCTCAGCTGGCGTCTCGATCAATAAGTTCGTGGCGAAAATCGCTTCGGACCTTAACAAGCCAGACGGACTTACGTTCATCGGTCCTTCGCGAATTGAAAGTTTTATGGAGAGCCTGCCCGTAGAGAAATTTCACGGAGTAGGCAAAGTGACGGCTGAGAAAATGCGGTCGATGGGCTTGTTTACTGGCGCAGATCTCAAGAAACTGTCCGAAGCGGACCTCGAGCGTTCTTTCGGCAAGAGCGGGAGGTTTTTCTATAAGATCGTCCGGGGGATAGACGATCGCGAGGTGCAGCCTCACCGGGAAACAAAATCAGTGGGAGCTGAGGACACTTTTGCCACCGACCTGACTACTATTGAAGAACTGCGGGACGAGCTGATGAAACTGGCTGCACTGGTGCAAAAAAGACTTGAAAAACATCAACTGAAAGGCAGGACGATCACCCTCAAGATCAAATTCCACAACTTTAAAGTCATCACACGCAGCCAGTCTCTTCCTACCCCCACAGCAGACACGGAGACGATCTTCAATGTTGCTGCCCAGTTGATGTCTGTCGCACTTGATGATAGTGACAAGATCAGGCTTTTGGGGATTTCCGTTTCGAATTTTGGGGAGTTGCTCACGGTAGTTCCTGAATCTGGCGCGATTGGCCAGTTAAAATTATTTTAAGCCCGGAATCTTCTTTTTTTCAACTTTTTCTTTCCGGATCAGCAGTTGGGTTCCCATAATCAAAACCCCGGGCACTGAATTTTAAGATCATCGGTCGGAAACACTCGCCTATGATGTCATTCTACGCTTAAGAACTAAGTCGGACCTTCTTTTCGGTTGAATTAACCATCGTTTATGAAGAAAATTGTAATGACCATCATGGCAGCGCTGATAGCATGGGCTGCTTTTCCCCAGGAGGCGCGCACAACGCTAGCATCCTATAGCGGTAACGACAAACTTGCAATCGCCCGGAGTAGTATCGATGTCCCTGCATGGCATGAAAAAACGTTCTGGCCGTTGTACGAAAGTTATGTGAATACCGCAACCGATCTTTCAAAGCGTAATGCAAGGATGCGGCTTAGCCTGGCAATGATCGATAACACAACATCCAACGAGGATGCGGCACTTGCGGCCGAAAATATATTGCAAGGAGATGGTAAGGCGCTTACTACCAAACGCGATTACTATCAGAAAATTGGAAGTGAACTTAACGGCATTATTTCGCTGCAATTTTTGCAGGGTGAAATTGTTATGGAGATGCTGGAGGCCTCAAAGGTGTATGACGCCAGTCCATTGGGTGCATTCCGGTTTCACCCAGCGGTCACCTCCGAGGCTCAGTTCAAAAAAGCAAAGCACGCCACCATCACTAAAGCCTTGGGCCTTACAAAAGACAACGACTATTTCTTCTGGAATATTTACAACAAATATGAAGAGGAGGTCAACGCCACCCTTGGAGAAGAGTATTCGTTGATCTCATTTTTTGCTGGCGACCCTGCGGACTTCACGCCTGCATTGGCAAAACGACTGGGTCAGGATGCGCTATCCCTCATGGAGCGTGAAATTAAACTGAAAGAAAAATATTACCTGCAAGTTAAGGAGCAGATGGGGGCTCGCATGGCGGCAAAATTCCTGGCGTGGGAAGACTACTATTCGGTAGTAAGCAAAATGCACGCATGGGCTGACGCTCCCTGAAAGAATTATAGTTCTATCTTTATTGGATGGAATTGTCTGTCGCAAAAAAATTAATCGGGCGGGGTGTAAATTCATTGGGGTCTCATCAGGTTTGGGCAGATCTTGGCGCGGGGGAAGGGCTTTTCACCAGCGCACTTGTTGAACTACTGCCAGCTGGAAGTATAATAATTGCTATTGATAAGGACGAACACGCATTGAAACGACTTTCAGCCGGTAACGTCAGATCACAAGTGCGAGCAATCACTGCCGACCTGAATAAGCTTCCCGAAAATCTGCCTCAGCTTGACGGAATAGTGATGGCAAACTCGCTCCACTATATTCGCGATCAGGTCAAATTCCTCGAACAACTAAAAATAAAGTTTCTGAGCCATTCAGGCGTGTTGGTTGTGGTAGAATACGACCTTGAAAAACCAAATGCCTGGGTGCCATATCCAATTGGAAAGCGCAAGCTTGTCGCCTTGGCTAACGATGCAGGTTTTACCTTGGAGATTTTTCCCGAATCCGTTCATTCAAGATTAAATTCATCTGAAATTTATTCGGCAGCTTTGAAACCGAAATGATCAGTTTGAAGTAATAGGTTAACTTCGGGCTCCGGATTACCCCATTTTGACTCATGGCTAAAACATTATTATTCGCTGTGCTGACGTTTGCTTTTTTTCTGGCGAACGCTCAGAAATCAACGATCACACTTGATTCAGCAATACTCGCCTATGAAAACGGTAACGCTGCCAAAACCCGTTACTACCTTGATGTGCTTCCGGACAAAACCCGCAATGCGGAAAAAGTTCTCCTTGCATGCAGGCTTGAAGCGTACCAGGGTTATTTTCTCAAGTCAATTGCCTTTGGAAAACAGGCCAGGGAAGAAGCAAAGCAGTTGGGGGAGGCATCCGTGGAGGCCTCGGCTATTCTTGAAATGGCCATCTCCTTGATCGAAATTGGTCAGACCGATTCCATCTTATTTCTTGCGGAGCAGGCCGAGCAGCTGGACACTGTCGACATCAACGCGATACTGCTGCCGCTTGTCCGGGCCAGGTACTGGCATTCTTTGAACCAACCCGCGAAGGCGCTTCCCTTTTATCAGAAAGCGCTGGACCACGCTATCGAATCAGACGCGCTCCGTCACCGCATACAAATTATCTCATGGATGGGCGGATTGTATTTTTCACTCGAACCGAACATGAAGCGTGTTATCGCTCTGCTGATGGAAGCGATTGAGTTGAGCGATTCGTCAAAACATGCAGACCTGATTGCAAGGAATAGTGCCCGGCTGGCAAATGCCAACATGGTGTTAGGAAACCTTGAGCGTGCAGAAGCCTACCTCAATCGCGCCAAACGCATTACGGACATTACACATAATATGCCTGTGGAAAGTTATGTTCTTTCTTCGTTCGCTATCCTCCGTGCGATCCAGGGAAATATTGCGGAGTCAATTCAGATTGCCGCGGAACCCATCCGGATGAAGCGTGAAATGGGTCAGGTTAAAGCGTTACAAAACGACCTCTTGAATATGGCTGAGTGGCAAATGGAATTAAAGCAGTATGCTGCGGCTGAGAAAACAATCAATGAAGGTATTGCCACAAGCACAGCGCTGAAAGATTACGTCTATCTCACCTACTACTATCGTCATCTTTCAACACTGGACTCGCTGACTGGAAAATTTGCAAATGCGTACTCACACCTCAAACAGGCAATGGTTTTTAACGATAGCACCATTGCCTTGCAGAATGCCAAAGCTGTAAATGAAATTCGCGAGAAGTATGAAGCCGGACAAAAAGAAAAGCTGCTGGCCGAAAAAGAACTTGAAATCCAGGAGCAGCGCAACCGCGTAGTATTGATCTTATCTGTTGCTGTCATCGCAGTGTTGGCAATGGCAATAGTAATACTTGTTATTCGCAACCGCCATAAGATCCGGCTGGACATTGAAAAGCAAGAACAGAATAAACTTCGACTCCAGACAATTATCAACACGCAGGAAGAAGTTCAGCAAGACATTGCCCGCGATATTCATGACGGACTGGTGCAGATGATGGGTGCTGCGAAATTGTCACTGCAGGCAATTCGCCCCGGTGAAGAAGTAAAAAGCTTGCTTGAAAAAACCTCGCGGGCGAGTGCCATAATAGATGATGCCTGCATGGAAGCGCGAAACATTTCTCACCAGCTTTTGCCTTACTCGTTGATGCGTGAGGGATTTTCTTCTGCACTTCGGGAGCAAGTCAAAAGTTCGTTTGCCACGTATTCCTTTGAGGGGGACGATGCGGTTGAGCTTGACCAGAAAATTGCCATTAACCTGTTTCGTATCAGCCAGGAAATTATTAACAACATCGTGAAGCATGCGGATGCCACATTCGTTAAGGTGGTTCTGAAAACTTCCTCTCAAAATCTTTCACTCACGTTTGAAGATAATGGACGCGGGTTTGATGCCATGAAAGTCACGAAAGGGGCCGGTCTTGTAAACATTATGACGCGTGCTGAAGTTATTGGCGCGACAGTTGAAATTTCGTCCCAACCCGGTAAGGGAACAGTAACGAATATATCCGTTGCCTTATGAAACCGATTTCGATCTTCATTGCTGACGACCATGTTTTGATGCTTGATGGACTGGGGACGCTGGTTGAAAGTATTCCTGAGCTGCAATTGCTCGGCAAGTTTTCAAGCGGCAAGGCAATGCTTGACCGCTTTGAAGAAAGCGCTGTGAAACCTGATGTGATCCTGGTGGATATTGAAATGCCAGACCTCGATGGTATTGAAACCACCAGGCGTATCCGGAAAATCAATTCAACGGTGAAAATTGTTGCGCTTACAATGCATCATGAATCTCACTTTGTCAGCAAAATGATTGCAGCCGGGGCAAACGGATACCTTCTCAAAAATGTTGACCGTGACATGTTCCTGAACGCCATTCAAAAGATCGTGAAATCGAACGACTTTTTTGTGGAGGGAGTTTCTTATGATTCCGATCCGGCTGGTCACGGCCTTTCGCAACGGGAGCTAGAAATCTTGAAAGAAATCGTCAAAGGTAAGACAAACAAGGAAATTGGTGAGCAGTTTTTTATCAGCGATCGCACCGTTGACACCCATCGCACCAACATCAAACGGAAGCTCCAACTCAATACCCTCGCCCAATTGATTGACTTCGCGAAAAATCACGGGTTTTAGGCTAAGGGAATCCCCGTAATTCATCCCTGCTCCTGTATTTCGTTCCACCCCGGGAAAACTTTATGTGTCTGAGTGAGTATAAGCAACTCAGGACTAAAGATTATGAAAAAGTTTATTCAGTATTCAGCAATGGTTGTGCTTGCCCTCATCGCATTGGCATGCCACAAAGACGATGCTTTCGTCAAGGCGTCTGGCGATGTCACCTTCTCGTTTTCGCGGAGAGAGATTGAAGGAGGCAGGACAAACGCCACCGGAACTCCTTCTTCAATTTATATCAACGTGGTGGACGCCAGCGGTGCCGCGGTGCTTGAAAATAAGAAACTGGCGCTGTTGTCATTTGGAAGCGGATATGTCACGGAACCTCTCAAATTGACGGTTGGTGCCTATAAGATCACATCGTTCATCGTGATCAATGAAAGGAACGAAGCGATCTATGCAACTCCCGTTCAAGGTTCGCCAAAGGCTGAACTGGTACAGGTTCCGTTGCCGATTTCCTTTGTGGTTAGTGAAAACAATACAACGGAACTACGCCCTGAAGTAATCGAAGTTTCATCTACCGATTCGCCTGAAAAATTTGGGTACACGTCATTTGGATTTGATGTAGTTCAACCTGAAAAATTAGCAGTAAGTGTGAAGGTAGAACTAACGGTTGGCGATATCGCTTACCTTGATGTTGATACGAAAGTCACCGTAGCAGGCTTCAACGCCAGTAATCAACAGCAATGGATCCAGGATTATGCCTATGTTGGGCCCACGGCAAACCAGCTCGAAGTAAAGAAAGGTTTTCACCACTATGAATTCTCTATCAATCATTGGGGCATTGTGGACAAGCAAATCATCTCAGGCGAGCATTTAATAGATGGTGCTTCCGGTGAAGTGCCGGTGACGTATGTGCTTGGAGGAGCACGCCAGCCGAAAAAGCTTTCCCACTTCATCAACTACATCGAACGCGCTGATCCCGCAGAGTGGGGTAAAACCTATCTCGCACCACAATCCAAAATTGAATATGAATATCGTGTGGACGGAAAACCTTCGAAAATGAAAGTCTACGGATTTGTTGACAGTCTCAATACGTTTGTGGAACAACGCTACTTTGTCTTCCAGTATGCCGGGACGAAACTGAGCAAGCTGACAGGCTTCCATGTGGGACACGTTGCGCCATACATTGAAGATTTCTACACTTACCTGGATAACGGAAACGTTTCGAAGATCCAGGAAGTGAATTATGCCGGGGGAATCACAGCTGAAGTAAACGTTACCTACAGTTATACCGACAGGCTGATCAGTGCCGCTTACACGTTTTCAAACGGCACATCATTCGAATATGAATTCAACTACACGTACAAGAATATTTCAAAAGACAAGACAACCCGTTTTGGCGGCTTGTGCAGCACCGGCACCTATACCTACGACAAAAACATAAACCCGCTGGCGCACTTAGGTTACATGGACTTTACGTTTAGAAATTATTCAGTCAATAATAAAATTGGCGAGAACGTGAATTACGTTGGCTGCGCATTTCCGACCTACATCCCGGAATCATTTCAGTACAAATATGATGGCGAGGGATTTCCGCTGGAGCAAAAGACAATCTATAAGTCGACAACCTTTGTGATGGTGACAAAATATTTTTATCAATAAGAATTTCAGATTGGGAGAGTGAGCAGGCTCGCGAAAACGGGCCTCGCTTAAATCCCGGCTGCGAAAGCGGCTGGGATTTTTT
>DASWTP010000155.1:0-31914 GCA_036402075.1 Chryseosolibacter sp.
GCACGTTCTTTCCAGTTCTTGACTGGCCCCAACCACCGGCTGTCTGGTACTTACCACGTTCTGATTGATAGAAGATGTTTTTCTTTGGCAACCAAGGACCACCGTTTGGCATATTACGGATCCAGGAAGACTTAGCAAGACCCCAGTCAAGGAACTGGATTCCAACACGGCCGATCGTGTGATCGAAACGAGGATCGAACGGAGCAGCAGCAGAGCCCCTGTCAGGTGCTGTACCCGCGTTGCTTTCGTGGTTCAATACAGGCACAGCATGAGGATCTCCGCCTGTAGTCGCCAATGGCAAGCCAGTAGCATTGTTCTTAAACAGGTTTGCAAGCGATTGAGAAGGCTGGAAGAATCCGCAGCAACCACCAGGACCATCGTTGTGAGGATTTGGAAGTTCGCTCTCCAGGTTACCGTTGTTTCCACCGGTACCATCGCCTACAGTCATTTGAATACCGAACACAATTTCCTTGCTGTTTTCAAAGTCGCCCTTGAACACGTCAGAATACTTGTCCAGCAATCCGTACTTCTCGCCTGAGCTTGTTACACCATTAGCAATGATATTATCGAAGATCGTTTTTGCCTCAGCATATTTCTTCTGATACAAATAGACCTTCGCCAGAAACGCTCCTGCAGCCCACTTGTTTACTCTACCCTTTTCCGCTTTAGTAGGTGTCAGGTTGTCGTACGCGAACTTCAGGTCAGCTTCGATTTGCGGATAGATATCCGCATCGTTTTTCAAAGCCTGAAACTGCTCCGTGGTGGTGATGGTTTCATCTACATAAGGCACCTTGTTGAAGTTTCTCTTTCCTTCAAAATGGTGGAAACCGCGGATAAACTTTGCTTCTGCTTCGATTTGGAGTGCCTGGTCTGCTGTCAGGTCTTTTGCCAGAGGAATGAGTCTAAGTGTTGCATTAGCCATTCCGATTCCATCATACACCGAACTCCACTTGTTGTTCAAAACCGGGTTGCCAGGCAGTACCTCGTAGCGCTCGATTGGGTTCAGGTCGCCCTGGTCACTTGCTTCAGAACCTTTGTAGGCTTCTTCTGACCGCACACTACCAAACACCCAGTTATATGCGTTGGTGTACCAGGATGCAACGTTGGCTCCGGTCAGCGTACGATACGCTTGAATCAACGAGCCATTCACTCCCGCAGCGTTTGACAAGGAAGTCTCCGCGATCGCTCCCAGCGGCTTCCTGTCCAAAAATTCTTCCTTACAAGAATAGACTGTTGACGCGGCAATAACGCTCGCGGTCAATATTGATATCTTGATTTTATTTTTCATTTCTATGATGATTAAAATCCTATACTAGCACCGATGATGTATACACTTGGTGATGGCGTACGGAACTGATCCACACCCATTGACAACTCACCACCCTGAATGTTGATGTCTGGATCAGGACCTGAGTATTTTGTGATTGTAAACAGGTTCTGACCTTGTACATAAATTCTTGCGCGGCCAAGGCCTACTTTCTGCACAGTTGCTTCAGGGATTGTGTAACCCAATTGAAGTTGTCTCAGCCTGAAGTATGAACCAGACTCAATGTAGTAGTCGGTTGAAATAGAACCTGAATAGGTATCGTTCGTATTCAGAACTGGCAATGTTCCGCCTGTGTTGGTTTCAGACCATGAGTCGGTAAGTGCACGTTCGCTCACGCCACCCACGAAACCTCTGAGGTCAGTCCACCATTTGGTGTAGTTGAAGATCTTATTGCCATAGTTCCAGTAGAAGAAGGCATTCAGGTCAAATCCTGCGTATTTGAGTACGATGTCTGTTCCCAGCTGGAATTTAGGAATTGGGCTTCCCAGGAATGTACGGTCACTTGAGTTAATAGCACCGTCTCCGTTGAGGTCTCTGATCTTCCAGGAGCCAACGCGCTTATATGGCATTGTTGCGTGCGCATCCACCTCGGCCTGTGTCTGGAAAATGCCTTCTATCTGGTATCCGTAGAACGTTGACAGAGACTCGCCAGCTTGTGTACGCTGAATCGCGCTCAAACGACCTCCACCTTGTTCGAAGAATGCTACACCGTCTGCATCAAGCTTCTCTGCGATATTCTTATAGCTGGTGTATGTTACCGCTACGTCATATGTTATTCCTGAAGTACCGAAGTCACCGCGTGTAGCGATCGTTCCATCAATACCTTTGTTAACCATGGTACCTACGTTGATCTGAGGTTGACCTACGTTTGGCGACAAACCGTTCCGCTGACGAGTAACCAGGAGGTCCTTCGTTGTGTTATTGAAGTATTCGATAGAGAAATCAACTTTGCCATCGAGCAAACTGGCATCCAAACCAACGTTCACCATCTCGGCAGTCTCCCACTTCGTGCCAGGGTTTCCAACTACCGATGGGCGATATCCGATCACTACGTTTCCATTGTTACCAGTGATATCATACGCAGTTGAGTTGATGTTTGCCTGGTAGAACGAGAATGCGTTCGTAGATGGTACGTTGCGCTGGCTACCCATCTGGCCCCATCCTCCGCGAAGCTTAAGTTCTGAGAAGATCGTGTTGCTTTGCATAAATGACTCTTCCGAAATTCTCCAGCCTGCACCTACGGCAGGGAAGGTTGCCTTTCTGTTTTCAGGACCAAATACAGAAGATGCATCCTGACGTAACGTGAAGCTCAAGAGATAGCGGTCGTCAAACTGATATTCTGCTTTTCCAAAAACTGAGTACAGGGCGCGTGGAGTAGATGGCGCTCCACCGTTTTGCGGAAGGTTTTTACCAGTGTTGATGGATACGAAGTCAACATCGCTGAAGTCATAGTCCTGGCGGGAAGCACTGAGTGAGCGGAATTGTTCGAGCACCGATTCAACGGCTGCAAAAACTTTCACGTCATGCTTTTCTGCCAGCGTTTTTCCCCACTGTAAGCTGTTGGTCCAGGTCCATGAACCACCACGGAAGAAGAATTCGTTGAAGTTATTGTTCTTCTGGTTCTCAGCACGCTCGTAAGTGATGTACGTGAAGGAAGAACCATTGCCCACACGCTGGTCGAAACCAAACGAAGTAGACAGTGTGAAATCTTTAAGGAATGTGATTCTTGCATAAGCGTTACCGAAGAGGTTGAAGCCAGCGAACTGGTTGTTACGCGCCCTCCAAAGTCCGGCAACCGGGTTAGTTCCGTTACCTGATTCACCAATTCCGTTACCACCAAAGTTTCCGTTGATGTCGTAAACAGGTACATAAGGTACCATCCGGTACGCTTGCGCCCACGCTCCACCTTCACCAGAGAAGTCAAGTCCACCTCCAAGGTCTTGTGGGTTTCCACTACCACCATATTGCTTGGTGTAGCTGATCTGCAGGTTTTGTCCGAGCGTCAACCACTTCTTCGGAGTAAAGCGCGTGTTGGCACGTGCCGTATAGCGGTTAAAGTCAGTGTACTTGAAAATACCTTCCTGGTCGAAGTAGTTAAAGCCAAGAGAGTATTGGGCATTTTCGCTTCCTCCGGTTGCACCAATCTGGTGACTGTGGATCGGAGCTGTTTGTGTGATCTCGCGATGCCAGTCAGTTCCAACAGGTGTGTTGTAGATCTGGTAAGGTCCGTAATTGTCAGGGTTGATGTTCGGGAACACTTCGTAGTTCGCTGGGTTAGGTACATTGTTAGGAGCGGCAGCGTTTACGTTCATCGAAGTCCAAAGCTGAGAAGGAATTACTGGCGAAGCGCCATTGCCGAAGATCTGGCTTGCAGGAGCGATACCAGCTCCATCGAACGCGCGCCACAACATGTCAGCGTATTGCGCGGTGTTTAGCATTTTTGGATATGAGCGTTCTGGCAATTTTTGAGCACCATAGTAACCATCATAAGTGATTTCATGTTTGCCCGATTTTCCACTCTTCGTTGTAATTACAATTACCCCGTTTGCCGCACGTGAACCATAGATCGAAGCAGACACAGGATCTTTCAACACCTGGATTGACTCTACGTCCTGAGGGTTCAGCGAGTTTGCGTTGTCTGTTGGTACACCATCGATTACATACAATGGGTCATTGTTACCGAATGAAACGAAACCGCGGATACGCACTTTTGCAGCAGCACCTGGAGCACCGCTACCACTCACCGTAATACCGGCAGCACGACCCTGAAGCATGTTACTGAGGTTAGACGAAGGCTGGGCAATTGTTGTTTTAGGATTTACAACGGCTACCGAACCGATGATATCCTTCTTGCGCTCAGTTGTATAACCTGTCACGATCACTTCCTGGAGGGCAGTAACATCTGCTTCTAAAGTGATGTTCACCGTAGTTCTACCGTTTACAGGAGCTTCCAGGCTCTTATAACCAATAAAAGAGAAAACTAATGTTGAGGTTGATCCACCAACATTCAGCGTGTACTTACCATCCGTGTCGGTGGTTGCCCCATTTGTGGTTCCTTTTTCAAGGATACTAACACCAGGCAGGGGCTGGCCTGTGTCGTCTAGAACGGTTCCGCTTACACTTTGCTGGGCAAAGGCGGGCACTGTTATGAGCAGCAGAAAAACACATGCTACGCTCAAACTACAGTAGAGTTTTTTCATAACTAAAATGGTTTGGGTTAAGGTTTACAATATTTCCTTATATGCACCCTACACAGAAGATAATTCGGCATAGTGAGCAATTCGAATGTAAAGATTCCGCAAAACTTATATCGAAAAAAGGTCAAAAAATGTTCAGAAATCGTTTCCACAATCGTTTGTGGTGACGTTAGTGAAAGCGTTTCCACACGCGTGTGCGTAATTACACGCAACCTAACGGCTGTTTTGGCGTGTGCGGTAACATCGAATTTAAACCACGTTTTTTTTGATTTTTTTTTGCCGCTTCCCGTATACAAGAATTACGTATTTTGGCGCCCTTATATATGGCACTTTTTGATCAGTACCCCGTCTCGCTCTCCAACTCCCTTTCGGGAAAGAAAGAAGTTCTAACGCCTATTCATCCCGGCAAAATCGGAATGTATGTCTGCGGCCCAACCGTATACAGCAATGTTCACCTCGGAAACACACGAACGTTCATGACGTTCGATGTAATTTCCAGATACCTTACCTTTCTCGGTTATAAGGTGCGCTACGTAAGAAATATCACTGACGTTGGCCATCTAGTCGGTGACGTGGACGAAGGAGAAGACAAAATCGCCAAGAAAGCCCGCCTTGAACAGCTCGAGCCAATGGAGATCGTAAAACGCTATACGGAAGACTTTCACACCGTCATGCGTCAATTCAATATTCTCCCGCCAAGCATCGAACCATCAGCCACTGGCCATATTGTCGAACAAATTGAAATCACTCAAAAGTTGCTCCAAAAAGGACTCGCCTACGAAGTAAACGGATCGGTCTATTTCGATGTAAAGAAATATCATCAGTCAAACCACTACGGCATTTTGTCGGGGAGAAAAATCGAAGAACTGATGGAAAGTGGTCGCGACCTCGATAGCCAGGACGAAAAGCGTGAAAAAATTGACTTCGCTCTCTGGAAAAAAGCATCACCAACCCACATCATGCGTTGGCCCTCACCGTGGGGTGAAGGCTTTCCGGGCTGGCACATTGAATGCACCGTGATGAGCACAAAATACCTGGGCGAAACCTTTGACATACATGGAGGCGGACTCGATCTTAAATTCCCACACCATGAGTGCGAGATTGCACAAGCTACAGCTGCAAATGGCAAAGCTCCGGTGAAGTACTGGATCCATTCCAACATGCTCACCGTGAACGGACAGAAGATGAGCAAGTCGCTCGGCAACTCATTTTTGCCCTCTGAACTCTTCTCAGGAAATCACAAATTGCTCGAGAAAGGATATTCCCCTGCGACTGTCCGATTTTTCATGCTGCAATCACACTATTCAAGCACGCTGGATTTTTCCAACGAGGCGCTCAATGCTGCCGAGAAAGGATATAAAAAACTTTCAAATGCGTTGAAGCTGGTGAAAGCGCTGCACCATCCCGGCAACGCGTCAGGCACCGATGCTGCACTTGACAAAGAATTGCTGAGACTGATCGAGGAATGTTACCTCAACATGAGCGATGATTTCAACACAGCGAAAACGCTGGCTGTGTTGTTTGAAATGTCGTCACGCATCAACGATATGAAGTCCGGAAATCTCCCGCTTTCAAAAATCAACAGTGAAACTTTCGGGAAATTTCAGCAAGCGTACATTGGATTCATGGAGCAGGTACTTGGATTGCAGGAAGAGGTGTCGCAGAACGATACGCTGCTGAACGATGTTATCAATGTACTCATCGAACTTCGAAAGAAAGCCAAGCTCGATCGCAACTACGCGCTGTCCGACAAAATTCGTGATGACCTGAAGCAGGCAGGCGTTCAATTGAAAGATGGAAAAGACGGTGAGATCACATACTCGATTGAAAACTAACACGTTGCTCAAAAAAATCTTCATACTGCCCATCCGCATTTACCAGCTCACCCTTTCTCCGTTGCTCGGTGTGCATTGCAGGCACACACCCTCGTGCTCACACTATGCCGTTGAAGCCATTCAGGAATGGGGCGTTATAAAAGGCATCTGGCTCGGCACGAAACGAATTGCACGATGCCACCCGTGGGGCACTCACGGGTATGATCCAGTTCCAAAAAAGAAGTAAGAACCGACTTTCCATTTACAATTTATTGCAATCGTTCGCGTAAAATAAATGCGAACAACGCAATCGTTTCCTGTGAACTATTTGCAAGAAAATGTACATTGGCCTTCCCTTAGTTTTTAGAAAACATAACCTATGCCTCAATTACAAATCAAAAAATCTCCAAAGCAGTATGATGTGTGCATCGTGGGTTCCGGTGCGGGTGGTGGAATGGCAGCGTATACACTTGCGAACGCTGGCGTGAAAGTGTTGTTGCTCGAAGCCGGACCAATGTACGACCCGGCTAAAAATGTAACTCAGCTGAAATGGCCCTATGAATCTCCGAGAAGAGGTGCAAGCACTCCCCTTCGTCACTTCGGTGACTTCGATGCTGCCTATGGCGGATGGGAACTCGAAGGCGAACCCTACACGAAAAAAGATGGAACCAAATTCGACTGGTTCCGGGCCCGCATGCTTGGCGGTAGAACAAACCACTGGGGTCGTATATCGCTGCGGTTTGGTCCAAAAGATTTTAAACATAAAAGTATCGATGGCCTCGGTGACGACTGGCCAATCAGCTACGAAGATGTTGCTCCTTACTACGACAAGGTAGATCGACTCATTGGTGTGTTTGGATCGGTTGAAAATCTCCCGAATGAGCCGGATGGAATTTTCCTTCCTCCTCCCAAACCGCGCTTGCACGAACTCTTCATTAAAGAGGCCGCAACGCAGATCGGTATTCCTGTCATTCCTTCACGCTTGTCCATCCTGACAAAGCCATTGGAAAACAATAAAGATCGTGGCGGATGTTTCTACTGCTCACAGTGTAATCGCGGGTGCCAGGTTTATGCTGACTTCTCATCGTCATCCGTCCTTGTTAAACCAGCAATGGCTACAGGTAATGTAGACGTTGTAGCGAATGCTATGGCGCGCGAAGTCATCACCAATGCTGAAGGTCTCGCAACGGGCGTGTCCTACGTAAACAAAGACGACATGCAGGAGTATGTGGTGAATGCGAAAGTAGTAATTCTCGCGGCCAGCGCATGTGAGTCTGCACGTTTGCTGCTCAACTCAAAATCCGCACAACATCCCAACGGACTTGCCAATGCAAGCAACGTGGTTGGAAAATATCTGCACGACTCAACCGGTGCCTCCATGGGCGGAATCCTTCCGAAGCTTGTTGGAAGAAAACGCTACAACGAAGACGGTGTTGGCGGAATGCACGTATACACACCATGGTGGCTCGATAACAAGAAATTAGATTTTCCAAGAGGATACCACATCGAATACTGGGGCGGAATGGGAATGCCAGGCTACGGATTCGGATTTGGCATGCAAGGTACGAACGGCAAGTATCCCGGCCGTGACGGCAAACAAAAAGCTGCCGGAGGATACGGAGCTTCGTTGAAAGACGACTATCGCTACTTCTATGGGGCAACCTTTGGAATGGCCGGACGTGGAGAAGCTATCGCACGCGAAGACAATTACTGTGAGATCGATCCGAACACCGTGGATAAATACGGTATTCCGGTTCTTCGCTTCCATTACAAGTGGAGCGACTACGAAGTGAAGCAAGCCAAGCACATGAAGGAAACCTTTGCCGAGATCATCGACAAGATGGGTGGCGTGGTAACCTGGGGCCAGGGCTCAGCTGAAAATGACTACGGGCTGGAAGCACCCGGAAGAATCATTCACGAAGTGGGAACCACCCGCATGGGCAACGACAAGAAAAAATCTGCGCTGAATAAATTCAACCAGGCGCATGATTGTAAGAACCTTTTCGTAGTCGATGGCGGACCATTCGTATCGCAAGCCGATAAAAATCCAACGTGGACGATCCTCGCATTGTCAATGCGTGCATCGGAGTATATTATTGATGAACTTAAAAAGCAGAACATCTAATCCAGGAAATCTCAAATCAAAAATCTCAAATCTCAAATTAGGATTATGGATAGAAGAAAATATTTGAAATCCCTCGCCCTCGGTACAGCCGGAGCGGGATTGCTGATCAACCAATCATGCGAACCAAAGAAGGAAGCAGCAACAGCTGCGCCCGGACAGACATTCACCATTGACCGCACCAAAGAAGAGCTCGTGCGCGAAAACAAACTCGCCAGCGAAAAATTCTTTGATGAACACGAAATGAAAACGATCACGGTGCTGGCTGACATCATCATTCCAAAAGATGATATTTCCGGAAGCGCATCAGAAGCTGGTGTTCCTGACTTTATTGAATTTATCGTGAAAGATATGCCACGTTATCAGACTCCGTTGCGTGGTGGAATCAAATGGCTTGACCTGCAATGCATGCGCAAGTATGAAAGTGATTTTGCATCGCTGTCATCCGAAAAGCAAATTGAAATGGTTGATGAAATCGCGTATCCGGAAAAAGCAAAACCGGAAATGCAGCCAGGTGTTAACTTCTTCAACACCATGCGTGACCTGACCGCTTGCGGATTCTTCACCAGCAAGATCGGGATCGCTGACCTGGGCTACGAAGGGAACAGACCGAACCAATGGAATGGAGTACCGCAGGAAGTGCTTGATCAATATGGCGTGAAATATGATCAGCGCACGCTTGACATTTCAGTAAAGTTCGACACTTAATTTAATGCGACCTTTCAATCTAACCTTAATTGAACATGCCAGTAAAGAAAAATTCAATCACCCCGGCTGAAAATTCGAGGCGAAAGTTCCTGAAAAATGCAGGACTCGCTGCTGCAGCTTTCACCATCGTACCTCGATTTGTATTGGGGAAAGGACACCTTGCACCAAGTGACACGCTGTACATCGCGGGTATTGGCGTAGGTGGAAAAGGCGAAAGCGATATTGCCAGTTTTGCCAAGAGCGGAAAAGCAACGATCAACTACTTGTGCGATGTTGACGATCGCAGGGCTGCAAAATCAGTGGCTGCATTTCCAAAGGCAAAATATTACAAGGACTTCCGGCAAATGCTTGACAAAGAGCACAAGCACATTGACGCGGTATCGGTTTCAACACCCGATCACAACCATGCTGTGCAGGCGCTGGCAGCGATGCAACTTGGAAAACACGTTTACGTTCAGAAACCGCTCACACACGATATTTACGAAGCCCGCATTCTGACAGAGGCCGCGAAGAAATACAAAGTGGTTACGCAGATGGGAAACCAGGGCGCATCAGGTGATGGCGTTCGCCAACTTCTCGACTGGTACCGCGCAGGACTTATCGGTGATGTTCACACCGTTTACTGCTGGACCAACCGACCGATCTGGCCTCAGGGTATTCCATGGTCTGACAAGAAAGCGGAAGTTCCAAAAGAGCTCGACTGGGATCTTTGGCTGGGAACAGCTCCGTATAAAGATTACGTGGAGAAAATTGTGCCGTTCAACTGGCGCGGTTGGTGGGATTACGGAACAGGTGCGCTGGGTGATATGGGTTGCCACATCATTGAGCCTCCATTCCGCGTGCTGGGCCTGAAGTATCCAACCGATGTCACGGCCAGCGTAGGAAGCGTTTACGTAGACGAATTCAAACGCGGCTACTTCCCTGAAAGCTGCCCTCCTTCTTCCTACATTGTACTAACCTTCCCCGGACAAAATGGAAAAGCCCCGGTAAAAATGCACTGGATGGATGGCGGTATTCAGCCGGAAAGACCGGAAGAACTCGGACCAAACGAGAGAATGGGCGATGGTGGAAACGGTGTGATTTTCGTTGGATCGAAAGGTAAAATGATGTGTGGCACTTACGGTGCCAACCCTCAGCTGCTTCCAACTTCAAAAACAGCGGAAACTAAAGTTCCTGAAACGATTAAGCGAGTGCCTGGAAGCGCGGAAGGTCACTATGCACAATGGGTTGAAGCCTGTATTGCTGGTTATGGCAAGATGGAAGTAAGCTCACCGTTTGAAATTGCAGGTCCGCTCACCGAGACGGTTCTCATGGGTAATCTTGCAATCCGGAGCTATGATGTCCGCACACCGCGCGAAGTAAAGCCAACGGAATCAAATCCAAATCCGGCTCCACAGTTCGACTACCCTGGAAGAAACATCAAATTGATGTGGGATGGCGAAAACATGAAGATCACAAACTTCGATGCTGCAAATCAATTTGTAAAACGAGAATACCGGCAGGGCTGGACTCTCGGAAAATAAAAGCCAAAGGCTGCCAAATCGGTAGCCTTTTTTTATGACTTTGATTTCCTCATTTGCTACATTTAATGACTAAACATCAAAAGCCATGTCGACACCGAAAAATGTTTCAAGACGAAAATTCATACAGAACGCTGCGGTTGCAGGAGCTGCCTTCACGATTCTTCCACGATTTGTGCTCGGAGGAAAAGGATACATCCCGCCCAGCGATACAGTTTACATCGCAGGCATTGGTGTAGGAGGAAAAGGAACAAGCGATTTGACTGGCGTGGCAAAGAACCCTGCCGCGCGTGTTGTGTTCCTCTGTGATGTTGATGATCGCATGGCTGTGGATTCGAAGAAGAATTTTCCGGAGGCAAAATATTATAAGGACTACCGCCAGATGTTGGACAAAGAGGCGAAAGGAATCGATGCTGTAACGATTTCAACGCCTGATCACATGCATGCCGTTCAGGCCATGGCTGCCATGAATCGCGGCAAACATGTTTACGTTCAGAAACCTCTTACCTGGTCAATTTTCGAAGCGCGCACGCTGGCGGAAACCGCGAAGAAAAACAAAGTAGTGACACAGATGGGAAACCAGTTTGCGTCTGCCGACCACGTTAGACTCGCCAAAGAAATGGTCGATGCCGGGCTGATCGGTGATGTGAAAAATGTGTTGGCGTGGACCAACAGACCCGTGTGGCCCCAAGGTGTGCCCACGCCTACAGGCAAACACGAGATTCCAAAGGAGCTCGACTGGGACCTCTGGCTTGGGGTAGCGAAACCGATCGACTATAATCCGGCCTACCTGCCCTTCAACTGGAGAGGCTGGTGGAATTTCGGCACAGGCGCCCTCGGAGATATGGGATGCCACGTGATGGATGCTGCCTTCCGCATTTTGCCGATCGATTTTCCATCTGAAGTCGAGTGCAGTACCACAACGGAATGGGCTGGATTTTTCGACCAGGCACACTACGATGACAGTTGCCCTGCTTCATCAATCATCCATTTGAAGTTTCCCCGCAAAGACGGCAAAGGAAACATCAACCTCACCTGGATGGATGGTGGCCTGTTACCAAAGCGGCCGGAAGAACTTCTTCCAAATGAACAAATGGGTGACTGGGATGGCGGATATATTTTTGAAGGCACCAAGGGAAAAATGATGGGTAACTACAATACTTCACCTGTGCTGCTGCCAACCTCGCGAATGAAAGATATCAAGTTGCCAAAGCAAACCATCGCACGCGTTCCAGGCGGCCCCGATGGTCACTATACCCAATGGGTTGACGCCTGCAAAGCCGGATATGGCAAAATGCAATTGAGCTCACCCTTCGATTATGCTGGTCCGTTTACCGAAGCCGTGATCATGGGTAACCTTGCACTCAGAAGCTATGCAATGCGTGGGCCCAATGGTGAAGGCTTCCCCGGCCGGAAAAAACTTCTCTGGGATGCCAAAAATATGAAGATCACAAACTTCGATGAAGCAAATCAGTTTGTGAAGCGGGAGTATAGAGAGGGCTGGTCATTATAAAATTTGTTTCAGGTTTCAGGTTGCAAGTTACAGGGGCTCTCCGTGCGACTTGTAACCTGCAACTTGCAACGTCCTTCAACTCCTGCAGATCATTTGACGATCGGAGTTGCTTACTTGGGCCCTTGCTTGAAGCTTGTGACTTGCAGCTTGAAGCCAGGCCTTAAGCTGATGCAAGTTCGGATCAATTCACAATTGGACGAACCCGTATTTTTCCCGATCTTTCCCGGATTGATCGTTCCGTAAATGCTGAAAATCGATTCTCATACTCATATTTTACCGAAGAAGCTGCCGAATTGGAGCGAAAAGTTCGGGTATGGCGACTTCATTTACCTTCAGCATCACAAGAAAGGATTTGCTAAGATGATGCGCGGCAACCAGTTCTTCCGCGAAATCAAAGAAAACGCCTGGAATGCGGAGCTTCGTATTAAGGAATACGAGAAGTTCAACACGCAGGTGCAGGTGGTTTGCACGATTCCCGTGATGTTCTCCTATTGGGCAAGAGGTCTTGATTGCCTCGAACTCTCACGCTACCTCAACGATCATATTGCTGAATTGATTGTTAAGCATCCCAGGCAATACCTTGGCTTAGGCACCATTCCAATGCAAGACACGGAGCTCGCCATCCAGGAGCTCGAGCGCTGCAAAGAGATCGGACTGCAGGGTGTGCAAATTGGTTCAAACATCAACGACCTGAATCTGAACGAAGAAAGATTCTTTCCAATTTTCGAGGCATGCGAGAAATTGAGTATGGCCATCCTGGTTCATCCCTGGAACATGATGGGTGAAAAGTACATGCAACGCTACTGGCTTCCGTGGCTTGTCGGCATGCCGGCTGAGACTTCTCGGGCGATCTGCTCGATGATTTTTGGCGGAGTTTTTGAAAGACTACCCAAACTTCGCGTCAATTTTGCGCATGCAGGCGGTTCATTCCTTCCTACTTTAGGACGAATTCAACATGGATTTGACTGCCGGCCGGACCTTGTCGCCATTGATAACAACGTTCGCCCGACAAACTATTTAAAACGTTTTTGGGTCGATAGCGCAACACATGATCCAATGATGCTCGAGTACGTGATCAAGCTGGTTGGCTCAGAAAAAATCACCTTGGGAACAGACTATCCTTTTCCATTGGGCGATCTTGAGATTGGGAAATTCATCGAACAGATGAATCTTGAAAAGTCTGTAGTTGAAAATATTTTTTACAAGTCAGCGTTGGAGTGGCTTGACATACCGTTAGAGCGATTTAAATGAGTTCGAAAATATTACTTGTACTTGGTTTTCTATTCACATCGTTATCCGCACTCGGACAGGATGAGCGCACCCAGGAGTTTCTACGGCAGGAGGAACAACGAAGACGTGCCGAGATCATGCGCCAGATGGATTCGGGTGTGTTTTATATGGACAATGCGCAATATCAACTTGCCGATCAGAAATTCAGGTTTGTGCTCGACAATCTGAAAAGCGTTCCATCCGAGCTTACCTACTACTTCGGTAAGAATTCATTTTACCTTTTGAAATTCAAACAAAGCGTTGACTGGCTGAACAAGTACATTCAGCTGAAAGGTACCGGAGGTCAGCATTACGATGACGCCCTCAATGTCTTACATCGCGCGGAAGCTGAGCTTGTGAAAGAGAAGAGTTCGGAATCGAAAAAAGCCGGAGAATTACTTTCCAACAATTATGAAATTGATTGCGGCCCTTCAAACAAAGTAAGCTGCCCGGTTTGCAAAGGCGATCACGTAATCGTAAAACGTGGCGCGTTCGAAAATACCTACCAGACCTGCAGCTACTGTGACGAACATGGTATGCTCACATGCGTGGAGTATAACCAACTCCTGAGGGGACAGTTGAAAAAGAAGAATTGACCCTCCTGGTCCCGATTCCGCGATCTAAAATCATCCCTCCTAAAGCACCCTGCTGCTCAAGCCTGGTGCTGCCCAGAGCCGCCAGTGCCCCTCTTTGTGGAGGCTAGGTAGGGTTGTTTTTTCTTCGTATCTTTGAGGCTTATAAGCACATAATCACTCGATTAACCTGCAATTAATCAGCGCTTTATGCCATTACATAACCGAATTGAAGGCCGGATTCTCAAGGAGAAGATGCGGGCTGCCCAGGAGAAGAGGATCACCATCTCCTTTTACCAATACCACCAGATTTCCGAGCCCCAAACGCTACGTGATGAGCTGTTTTTGAACCTGGAAAAACTGGGTGTGCTGGGACGAATTTATGTGGCAAACGAGGGAATCAACGCCCAGATCAGCGCCCCGGCCGAAAACCTTGATGCATTTCGCAACTACCTGTATTCAATCGATTTTCTCAACGGTGTTCGCCTCAATATTGCGGTAGAAGATGACGGTAAATCATTTTTCAAACTGAAAATCCTCGTGCGCAAAAAGATCGTTGCCGATGGCCTCGATGACAGCACGTTTGATGTGACGAAGAAAGGCGTTCATGTCAATGCCAAACAATTCAACGAGCTTGCCAGTGACCCTAATACCATTATTGTTGACATGCGAAACCACTACGAGAGCGAAGTGGGCCATTTCAAGAATGCCATCTGCCCGGATGTAGACACATTCCGTGAAGAGCTCCATGTGGTGGAAAACATTATGAAAGATCAGAAGGACAAAAATCTTTTGATGTATTGTACGGGAGGCATTCGCTGCGAAAAGGCAAGTGCGTGGATGAAACACATCGGCTTCAAAAACGTGTTTCAACTCGAAGGTGGCATCATCAAGTATGCGCAGGAGGTAAAAGCCCAGGGGCTTGAAAATAAATTCATCGGCAAAAACTTTGTGTTTGACGAACGCCTTGGCGAGCGGATTACCAATGATATCATTGCCCATTGCCATCAATGCGGTAAGCCGTGCGATGACCACACCAATTGCAAAAATGATGGCTGTCATTTGTTGTTCATACAGTGTGAAGAGTGCGCAGCAACGTACAATGGATGTTGTTCCACAGAATGCAGGGACATTATTACATTGCCTGTGGAGAAACAACGCGAAATCCGTCAGGGCGTGAATAAAGGTCGCCAGGTTTTCAAAAAAGGCCGCGGTCTGAAGGGAGCGCCATCAGAGACGCATGATTATGCGCCTACCGCTAACAATGACGCGATGTGATATTGCCATGATTCGAATAGGTATAATCAATGTTTCAGACAGGGCCAGCAAAGGTATCTATGCTGACACACCGGGCATAACAATTGCTGAAACCCTTAACGAGTACCTCAAGAGTCCGTGGGAGAAAGAATATGCAGTGGTACCCGATGAGCAGTCCATCATTGAGCAAACAATGATCGCAATGGCTGACGAAAAGAAGTGTTGCCTGATCATCACTTCGGGTGGTACCGGACCTGCCAGGCGGGATGTGACTCCAGAGGCTACGGAAGCTGTGTGTGACAAGATGATGCCTGGATTTGGAGAACTCATGCGGGCAAAAAGTCTTATGTATGTGCCAACAGCTATTCTGTCGCGACAAACAGCAGGAATACGAAATAAAACATTGATTGTGAATCTGCCGGGAAAGCCAAAGTCCATCAGGCAATGTCTTGATGCAGTCTTTCCCGCAATTCCATACTGCATTGATCTTTTAGAAGGGCCGTTTATTGAATGTAATGAAGAAGTGATGAAGGCGTTCAGGCCTCAAACCGCTTAATTAGAAAAAGTTATGGCACGAATTAAATACTACTACGACACGGAGACTTGCAAGTACGAGCGCGTACGAACCAAAAAAAGTGATGTAGTGCTCAATGCGTTGGGGATCATGATGCTCACCTTGCTGATGGGTGCTGGGCTTCTATACCTCTACAATAGCTATTTCGAATCACCGAAAGAGCTGATTCTTCGCAACGAGGTGAAAGAACTTGAATTCTACTACGGCAAACTAAACAGTGACGTAGAAAAGCTAAGCAAGATTCTGAACAACATTGAAAATCGCGATGATAACATTTACCGCGTTGTGCTGGGTGCTGAACCCATTGAAAAATCGGTGCGCGATGCGGGCGTAGGTGGTGCAGATCGTTATGCCGACATCCGCGAAAAAGACATCCAGCATGATGACCTGGTGATCGGCCTGCATGAAAAAGTAGATAAGCTTCGGAGAAAGCTTTACATCGAATCGAAATCGCAGGATGAAGTGGTGAAAATGGCTGACAACAAAGTAAAGATGCTCGCAGCTATTCCTGCCATTCAGCCTATTGCAAACAAACAATTGATCGCACTGGCTTCAGGCTTTGGAAATCGTATCCACCCCGTTTATAAAGTGAAAAAGATGCACGCGGGTATTGACTTCGCAGCAGAAATCGGAACGCCCATTTATGCAACTGCAGATGGAAAAGTTGCCGTTGTGGATGTTAAGTTCAGCGGGTATGGGAAAATGGTTGAAGTGGACCACGGGTTCGGATACCGGACGCGTTACGCTCACATGCATGAGTTTGCCGTTCGCGAAGGACAAAATCTCAAACGAGGAGACCTGATCGGCTATGTAGGAAATACCGGGATGTCAACAGCACCCCACCTCCATTACGAGGTTTTGATCAACGGACAGCAGGTCAACCCGGTTCACTATTTCTTCAACGACCTCAGCGCGTCCGAGTACGAGAAAATTCTTGAGCTCGCATCGACAGAGAATCAGTCGTTAGGAATGTAACAGGTGTTCATGTGCTCAGGTGCTCAGGTGCGCATGTTGTTGTCACGCTGACATCCCATTGTCGGTCGAGCGCAGGTCTGGTCATATAACCTGCCATAAACTTTGCAATACGAACACGAGCACATGAACACCTGAGTACATGAGCACATTGCCCGCGCTGAACACAATTGGCGACACTCCCCGGAAAACTTTCACCCCTCCCCTCCGTTGAAACGGCTGTAAATAATCTTATCTTAGCTGTACTAACCGAATTCCATGAAGAAGTGTCTTCCCCTCGTCTGCGCTTTTCTTCTAACTGCTTTTTCAAACACGTATAGTCAGGGTTGCAGCGATGCAGGCTTTTGCACCATGGGAGCCATGAAGCCCGACCAGCCTTTCAATAAAAAAATTCGGCTCACGCTACGATCCATGGAATTGAGCTTCTACCGCGGTACCACAACGCTCACACCCGTAATACATGTAGTAACGGCTGACATGAATTTCGGACTGAATTCACGAACATCGTTCCAGGTTAAACTCCCTTACCAGTTTGTAACGGGAAGGCTAGCCAACACTGCCGGTCTTGGCGATATTTCTCTCTGCTTCACAAAAAACCTCCTGACGAATGAGAGGTATGATGTGAATTTTTCGCTCGGAACAAAAATTCCCACGAACAACGCTGACAAATCAATCGATGGAAGACCTCTTCCAATGTACTATCAGACCAGCTTGGGTACATATGACGCGATCGCAGGCATCTCGATGATCACACGCAAGTGGCTCTTTGCAACTGGAATTCAGGTTCCGTTCAATGAAAACAACAATCAGTTTCTTTGGGGCGCATGGGCTGATCATCCTGAAGCGCAATACACACTCGGTTATGCGCGTGCAAAAAGACTCAAACGCGGAACGGATGTCATGATCCGGATAGAACGTAATTTCCGTTTCTCGCGGGTCAATTTTTCTCTCGGGCTGTTGCCGATCTACCGGATCACACGTGATGAATTTACACTTGCAAATGGCGAACGCCTCCGACTCCAGGAAGCACAAGGCCTCGCGCTCTCCGGGATTTTTACCACAGGCTACAACTTCAACGTCCGGTCCGGAATCAAAGCGCTGATAGGTCATAAGATTGTAAACCGTGATGTCAACGCAGATGGATTATCGCGTGAACTTGTAAGCTCATTCTCCTACGTTTACCGGTTTTAGAACATGAAAGCATTGCACTTTACTTTTGCTTTACTGCTCATCGTCCTCCGGGTTCACGCACAAACAGTCCTTGAGAAAACAGACGAACTTCTTCTTCATTCCGAATACGAGAAAGCAATTGCACTGGCTGATAACGCCAACTCACTGCCAGCCGAGGAAAAGCTTTTCCTGGCCAACAAAAAAGCTGAAGCGTTGACACGGCTCGGAAAACTTGAAGACGCGCGGGCGCTATTGAATTCGTTAGGTGGCCAGGGAAGTGATTTCGTGCAAGCGGTCACTAAAACAAACCTCGGCCTGCTCTACATTTACCAGGGCCGATACGATCTCGCATTAGAATCACTTCAGGCGTCAACCCGCGAGTTCGAAAACATCGGTAAACAAAATACACTGGAGTCCGCGCAGGCCATCGGGTACCTTGGGCAAGTTTATAAATACACGGGTAAATCGGCCCAGGCGGAAGAACAGCTTCGTATGGCACTGAGCATCCGCCAGGGAATTTTGAAAGAAGATCACGAACTTATCGCAGCCTCATACAACGATCTTGGCGTAGCCTATGTTCTTGTGGACAACGACAAGGCACTCGACTATTATGAGAAAGCGCTGGCCATTTATCAAAAAGTTCATGGGAACGAGCATGCAAAAATAGCGCAAACGTACTCGAACATGGGGCTGGTGTATCGCCAGCTGGAGCTGTACGGAGACGCAGTAAATAACCTTGAAAGCTCGCTGAATATCTGGGAGAAGCTCTCCGCAGGCCCAAATCAATCCAAAGCGTTCACGCTTCACAGCCTGGGCCAAACCTATTCGAAGATGGGGAACCTGGAGGCTGCCAAAGGCTATTACAAACGTGCGCTCGACATGTATCGCGCGAGTTACGGGGCAAAGCATCCCGACATCGCGCAAGTGTTGAACGACTATGGAAATGTTGAATTAAGTTTATCGAACTATGGAGAAGCACTGATACGGTTTCAAGAAGCAATCTGTGCCAATGTCAGCAACTTCAACAACACCGAAATTACCGAAAATCCACCGCTTGAAAACTACTACAACGGACAAGTGTTATTGCATTCGCTTCGATTGAAAGCGCAGGCGTTCGAGTCCCGGCACTTTGGAAAATCCTTGCGGCTTTCAGATCTGTTAAAGGCTTTGAACATCTTGCAGCGCTGCGACACACTCATTGACCGGCTGCGTCAGCGAAGCACCAATGAATCTGACAAGCTTGCGTTGGGCGCCATCGCTTCGGAAGTTTATGCAGATGGCGTGAGAACAGCTTACGAGGCAGCAGCTGGTGCACTGAAAAAGAAGCCCCTGCGCGAACAGGCGTTCTATTTTGCAGAGAAAAGCAAATCCGCGGTTCTTCTTGAGGCAATTTCCGAATCCGATGCAAAATCATTTGCTGGCATTCCTAAAAATTTGCTGGAAGAGGAGAATGGTCTGAAATCTGCAATTGCGCTTACTGCACAAAAGCTGGCGCAAAAACCAAGTGCAGATGAGGAGAAATACTTGCGTGAAACTTTGTTCGCGTTGAATCGGACATACGAAACATTCGTGAAAAAACTAGAGCAAGATTTTCCCGCGTATTTCAATCTTAAATACAACGCAGCATCGCCCTCGATCCGGCAGATTCAAAACCTGCTGGACGGAAAGACCGCGCTACTTAGCTATTTTATTGATGAGGGAAGCCAGCGACTCTATGTGTTCCAGATCACAAAGTCAAAATACAGTGTAGTTGATCACTCTTTGCCGAAAGACTTTGACAAAAACATCACCGGCCTGCGCAACGGAATCTATTTTAATGTAGCCAATGCTTACGTGAAATCGGCTAATGTATTGTCCAGGCTTCTTTTGCCCGCGATCAAATCGTCAGTAACCAATCTTGTGATTGTTCCGACCGGCAGACTTGGTATCATTCCCTTTGAAGCACTGGCAACGAAAAAAATCAAGGGTAGTGAATCATTTGCTAACGTGCCATTCCTGCTGAATAGTAAAACGGTGCGCTACGAATTTTCCGCAGGCCTACTGCTTCAGAAAACAAAACAGACCATCGCAAAACGTCCTTCAATCTTCCTTTGTGCCCCGGTTACGTTTCCAGCAAAAGACAAGCTCAACGAACTTCCCGGAACGGAATCGGAGGTGAACACCATTTCAACCTTATTTGACTCCAGGAATATTACGGCAAAACTTATTACACACCAGGATGCCAATGAGCATGCTATCAAATCGATCTCACTAAAGGACTACAGCCTCCTTCACTTTGCAACGCATGGCGTAGTAGATGAACGATCGCCAGAGCTCTCACGAATTTTTCTGCAAAACAACTCTGAATCCGAAGACGGAAACCTTTTTGCGGGCGAGATTTATAATCTTGAAATGAATGCAGACCTGGTAACGCTCTCAGCGTGTCAAACCGGTCTTGGAAAAATTTCGAAAGGCGAAGGCGTCATCGGCCTCTCACGTGCGCTGGTTTACGCGGGAGCAAAAAGCATTATCGTTTCCTTCTGGAGCGTTGCAGATGAATCGACATCTGAATTGATGAAAACGTTTTACCAGCGGATGCTTGAAAATCCCAACGCAGGCTACGCTGCCAATTTGCGCGATGCGAAACTAGCTTTGATTACAAATCCAAAATACGCATCACCATTTTACTGGGCACCGTTTATTTTGATTGGGTATTAAAAGGGCTATGGCTGCCAGCTATAGCCATGGCCAAAAGCCATAGCCCTAAATTTCTATTTCACGCGGTACCTGAACCCTGCATACGCCATGCGTCCAAAGATCGGCCCCCAAACCAATGATGAATCAAAGTATTGGGAGAAAGGCTCCGAAGCACTGATAATGGGATTCTGCAACGTGTAGTTGTTTATGTTTTCAACACCCAAATAAATGCTCCAGCGAGATTTCAGGTCTTTCGTTATCTGTGCATTCATCATCATATAGGATGGCGAATATTCGGGCAACTGATAGGCTACTGGATTTTCCTCCGTACCTGGAATCCGCTGCTCACCGAGCCACTGCACCGTATAATCGAATTTCCACTTGTTCTTGGTTTCGTACGCTAGATTAACGAAGGCTCGGTGTGATGGAATCAACGGCCGTTCAAGCAATCCTGACAGATAATCGGTTTTCACATCAAGGTAACGATAAGCCACCCGTAAATCGAACCTTCGCATCAGCTGGTAGTCAAGTTGGGCCTGAAAACTGTGTGAGTACGACTTGCCATTGAGTCCAAAGAAATTTACTTCGCGTGCGCTGTTATCCAGGTCTACGACCACCTGATTTTTGAAATCGGTATAGAAGTAATCCAGTGAAATGGTTCCCGGACGATAGTCGAGCGTAAAATCCTGGCTGAAGTTCGCACCATAATTCCAAGCCTGATCAGGTTTGAAACCGTAGCCATAATCGGCCTGTAGTCCGGAGAAAATGATATGTCTTGACGATGCCAACACCCCTGTATTCTCAATCAACACATTTGCCAGGCGTGTGCCCTTCCCTGCCGACAAACGGATGGAGGTTGTAGGCGAAGCATTGAACAGTGTGTGGATGCGGGGCGTCACGATCGTTCCGAACAAGTTATGATGGTCCACGCGTGCCCCGGCAATAATCGAAATCTTGTCAACATAGTCATACGTATACTCAACAAACGCACCCGGCACTTTTTCAACGCGGTCAAAATTTACCACGCTGGCATCTGCTTGCGATCCATCGTTATACAGGGTAGTCACTCCATGCATCCCTGACAGCAAACGTTCGTCATAGTTGTCGTACAGGAAGCTAAAACCCATTTTGAATTTATGCTGCGTAGAACTAATAATCGATTGATAGATGAGGTTTGCATAACCGGATTTTTCATTTGCCGTATGGCCAATAAATCCATAGTAGCTGTCGTGATCGTGTGAAGTTGCCGACAACTGAAGCCCAATGCTCTTATAGGGCTTCATCGGGAACTGGTAGCCAAGTTTTCCCCAAAGTTCAGTGCGCTTCGTATTGATCTCAAGTCCATATTTCATCATCGTAAACTTGTCACTCGGCATAAAGTCTACCTGACCGCCAAGTTTATCATCGCGCAGCACTTTTACTCCGAACTGGCCGAGCCAGCCATTTCCACTGTTGAAGACCCAACGATTGACAGCGTTGATCTGATTGCCGGTGGGAAAGTCCAGGAATGAATCGTTATTTTGATCCATCATAAAGGGGCGTGTACTTCCATGAAGCAAGAAAGTAGTCGCCCATTTTTTTCCGGTCATTAGCGTTGCGTTCACGTTAAGCTCACTCCTTCCCGATTGATTCACATAACCGTTTACGTAGAGTTTATCACTCTCCTGTGGTTTTTTGAGTTCAACGTTAATCTGTCCGGCAATGCTTTCATAACCATTCACAACAGACCCCACTCCCTTTGTAACCTCTATCGAGTTGATCCATGTCCCCGGAATCAGTTGAATACCCTGGCTTGAGGCAAGTCCTCGCACACCCGGCATGTTTTCAATGGAGATCATGGTGTTTGGACCGGAAAGTCCAAGCATTTGAATTTGCCGGGTGCCAGTTAGTGCATCAGTAAAAGCGACATCAACAGACGGGTTTGTTTCGAAACTTTCGGAAAGATTACAACATGCGGCTTTAAACAATTCTTTCTCCAGCATGACTGATGTATTGATACCACGCGTTTGATCAATTCCTGTTGCTGGCTTCCAACCTTCGACTGTAACTTCTTTCAACGTAGTTGATTTCAGTTCCACCTTGACGTTTGTCTGATTCGTGATGGTAACCGTGTCTGGAATCAAGCCAATAAAACTGATCACGAGTTTATCCCGCCCCTGCACACGGTCGATCATAAAAATACCATTGCTTCCCGTGGTCACACCGCCCGTGCTGCCAAGCCAATACACATTTGCCCCGGCAACCGCTTCGTCAACATTATCCTGGTTTTTCTGAACAACCAGTCCCATAAGCTGCTGAGCGTGCGAACTGAAAGTCACGCTTAATAGCATCGCTGCAGCAGCCGCGATGTTTTTAACAATCGTACGCATACTTAATGGTCGCTATGCTTGTCGTCTTTCATACCGCTGTGGTCGTGATCGCGGTACAGGCAGCAGAATGGAAGCTTGCCGTAAACGTCATTCTTCGCTTTCACCTTTTCAGTGTCGTGGCCTACGGCAGCGATGAGTTCATGAATCTGAAGTTCGGTGATTTTCTTAGGATTGTAAACAACTTCCAGATTCTTGGAAGCCACATCCCAGGTAGCCGCTTTAATTCCGCCTTTGTCCAGGGCAGTCTCGATGCGCTCTTTGCACATGCCGCAGTTGCCAAACACTTTGATGTTAGCTTTAACCGCCTTGCCTTGCGCAAATGACGAAACAGAAAAAAGTACAGATACAAGAAATAGTAATATAGAAATGCAGTTCGTTTTCATTTTAGATTGATTTATAAATACTTGGAATAGTCAGACTTAGGTGGGTGGATGGTTTACCCAATGTCTGATCCATCATCATAGAAAACGTAGCTGCTGGTTGCCTTCCAAATCGGAACCTTCGGAGGTGCCTTGTCCGGGATTTCATACATTTTGAATTCCGTGGAACGGGCAGCAAATGTCAGCAGGCGTTCGGTAAAGATTCGTTCAACTTTCCATACCGGAAGCGGAGCCGAAAGGGATGTGATCACCTTCTGCTCATCATCAAGTTTAATGAGTTCGTGTTCATCATCGCAGCAGGAGGTTGCGTCTTTCGCATAAAGACTGCACGGGCATTTTTTTGACTCTGCGGTGAAGAACTGCACCGATGCTTCCCGCCCCATGCAAAAATGTGTAGCTTTGATAATACCGACAGAAAACAAAATATAAACTGAAACCAGGGTAAGCGCCAACGCTTTTCTGATCAGTTTTAATGATGTTTTTACGGCTCGCTGCATGGTCACAAAGATAATAACGAAAATACAACAAATAAAGTTTGAACCAGGAATATGACACACCAGACCCGCAGGCAATTCATCATTTCCCTTCCTATTCTTACATTGGCTGTCAGCGGTTTTCGAATTGATCCGGCCCGACAAACGAAAGGACCCATGATCATGACGGTACGCGGACCAATCGATCCTGCATCGATTGGAAATGCGTTGATCCACGAGCACGTACTGGTCGATTTCATTGGTGCCAAACTGATTAACAAGGAACGTTGGAACAAGGACGAGGTGATGGACAAAGTGCTTCCGTTTCTTGATGAAGCAAAACTCGCTGGATGTAACACGCTCGTGGAATGCACGCCAAATTACCTGGGGAGAGATGTGGCGTTACTTGAAAAATTATCGTCCACCACAGGCCTAAACATCATAACGAACACTGGCTACTATGGTGGTTCCGATAACAAATTTCTTCCTGACCATGCGTTTACAGAGACTGCCGATACGTTGGCGAACCGTTGGATCAACGAATGGAAGTTTGGAATCGACAAGACGGGAATCAAACCTGGCTTTATCAAGACAAGTGTTAATCCTGGCCCGCTTTCCGATATCTCCAGGAAACTGGTTCGTGCTGCAGCCATTACACATTTAAAAACCGGGCTTACCATTGCATCACACACTGGTCCGGCTGTTCCTGCCATGGAGCAAATTGAAATGTTGAAGAAGGAACGTATCAGTCCTTCCGCATTCATTTGGGTTCACGCGCAGGCAGAAACAGACAACACGCAACATGTGAAAGCTGCACGCGATGGTGCGTGGGTGAGTCTTGACGGACTTAACGATGAGAATGGCGATGAAGGCGTTAATGCTTACGCGGATCGACTCGAATATTTGAAGAAAGAGAAGTGTCTCAACCGCGTTTTACTGTCACACGATGCAGGATGGTACGAACCAGGCAAGCCAGGCGGTGGAAACTTCAGAGGCTATACCACACTCTTCAAAAAATTACTGCCTGAATTAAAGAAACGGAGCTTTAGTGATTCCGAAATCAAAGATCTCATCCATACCAATCCTAAAAATGCATTTACGGTGGCGGTCAGGAGGCTGAAAGGAAAGTAAGTGGAATGCAAATTTTCGACATAAAAAAAGGGAAGTCGAAACTTCCCTCTCTATACCTGCCCTTGCAGTAGGTTTTGGATTTCTCCTCTCTACTGTCAGGAGCAGGTTACACAGAAAACGCTATGGCAAAAAAGCTTATTCACTGTGCGGAGAGGACTTTAAAGTAACGGCATCGCTTCGAATTTTCCTAAAGAATTTCCGAAACTTTGTTATGCCTGAAAAAATGGCTTTTTTGTGCCAAAATTGCATGTTAGAGGACAATTATAAGCAGCGGGGATTGCGCAATAAACTGGTCAAAATCCTTGAAAAAAAAGGCATTTCCGACCCTCGGGTTTTAGCGGCTATTGGCAAGGTTCCGAGGCACTTTTTTTTCGAAAATGCCCTTTTAGAGCACGCCTATCAGGACAAAGCTTTTCCTATCGGGGAAGGCCAAACGATCAGCCAACCGTATACGGTCGCGTTCCAGTCTGAAAAGCTTGAGATTCGTCCGGGAGACAAAGTCCTTGAAATTGGGACCGGTTCGGGCTACCAGGCGTGCATTCTTATGGAAATGGGCGCGAGGGTATATACAATAGAATACAACCGGGTCCTTTTCGAGCATACTAAGTCGTTTTTGCCCCAAATCGGGTATAATCCGTATTTTTTCTATGGGGACGGGTCCAAAGGGCTGCCGGCAAAAGCACCCTATAACAAAATTATTGTCACCGCGGGCGCTCCCGTAATCCCAAAGGCGCTGACCGACCAGCTGGCTGATGGTGGAATTTTAATCATTCCGGTCGGTGACAGGGAGTCTCAGCGAATGGTGCGGATTCGGAGGGCAGGCGAAAAGCTGATCAAAGAAGAGTTTGCCAATTTCGCGTTTGTGCCGCTGTTGGGCGAGCAGGGCTGGAAATCCTAGCGAAGCAACCGGACAAGCATATTTTTGAATTCGGTGAAGTTGTTTTCAAGGCTCACGGCTTGCTTTTGCCCATTCATGAACTTTTGCAGCGCTTCAGGAATCTTAACTTTCGTGGCAAGCGTTTCTTCAACGGTTTCAACAAATTTTGCCGGATGCGCGGTCTCTAAAAATACTCCGACCTGATTTTTGCCGACAAGGTGTTTTTTCAACCCAGCATAGCCGACTGCTCCGTGAGGATCCAGAACATAACCACTGTGCTTTTGCACGAGCCGCATTACGTCACGTGTTTCATCGTCAGAAATTCCATACCCCGAAATCATTGAAGAAATTTTGGAGAAATCATTGTCAAAAAGTGCGAGAATGCGATCAAAGTTGCTTGGATTCCCTACATCCATTGCGTTGCTGATCGTCTGCACGGATGGCCTTGGCTGAAATTTCGTTGTCCGCAGATATTCGGGGACGACATCGTTTTTGTTTGTGGCCACTACAAAATGACTGATGGGTAATCCCATTTTCACCGCCAGCAAACCACCGGTCAAATTACCAAAGTTTCCGCTTGGGACAGCAAACACAATGTCTTTCTTCAGGTGCATCAACCGACTTACGGCATAGAAATAATAAAACGATTGGGGGATGAGCCTGGCGATGTTGATCGAATTAGCTGAGGTGAGAAAAAATTCGTTGCGAAGCTCTTCATCCTGAAAAGCAGATTTCACCAGTGCCTGGCAATCATCAAATGTGCCGTGTACTTCCACAGCGGTGATATTTTTGCCAAGGGTTGTAAATTGTTTTTCCTGGATGCTGCTCACCTTCCCTCGGGGATACAGCACAACAACGCGGGTGCCGTCCACCCCTAGAAATCCATTCGCAACAGCACTACCGGTGTCCCCAGATGTTGCCGCCAGTATAACGATCTCCTTTTTTTCTTCTTTTGCAAAATGTCCAAGCAGCTGCGACATGAAGCGCGCACCGAAATCCTTGAAGGCCAGCGTTGGGCCGTGAAACAACTCGAGCGCGTAGACACCAGTTTCAACTTCAACAAGCGGAGCATCAAACGAGATTGTATGCTCGACAATTTTTGCCAGGTCTTGCTGCGATACTGCATTGCCTATCAAATGCCGGGCGACTTCAAATGCCATCGCGTTGAAGGACTTTTGCGGAAGCGTTTCAAAAAATTGTTTTGGCAACGGTTTGATTTCTTTCGGCATGTAGAGACCGTTGTCGGGCGCAAGCCCGCGGATGACAGCTTCTTTCAGCGATACTTCGTGCGATTTATTTTTCGTGCTGTATAGAATCATTTTAAAGAATTAGGAATTAGAAATTGGGCATTCGGGATTACGAAGCCATGATCAAAAAACGTTTCGGAACTATAGCATTACTTTCGCGCCTGTTGAATTGATTCGCGAGATGTAGACTTCGCTTTCCAATTTGAGGCGCTTGAATTCTTGCTGGATCACTTTGCCGGTGCGGATGGCGATCTCTTTTTCCGTGCTAAGGGCAAAGATCGTGGGTCCGGACCCGGAGATTCCGCAACCGAGGGCGCCAGCTTCAACAGCTTTCTCCTTTATGGCGTCAAAGCCCGGTATCAGCAATGAGCGCACCGGTTCGGCCACCACGTCCTTGAGCGATCGTCCTATCAATCCATAATCAGGTTTCATAAGGCCGGCAACAAGCCCGGCAATATTTCCCCATTGGGTGATAGCATCTTTTAAGGGCAACGTACCGCGAAGCACCTGCCGTGAGTCTGAAGTTTTTAATTCGAGGTGCGGATGAATTAACGTGCAGAAAAGATTTTCAGGCGTTGGGATGGAAATCACATCGAGCGGATCGTAAGACCTGATCAACACAAAACCTCCGAGCAGCGATGGAGCCACGTTGTCGGCATGCGCGGAACCGCAAGCAATTCGCTCCGCTTCCATCGCAAACGGAAGCAACTCCCGCCTTGAGAGCGGCTCGCCCAGCAGGTGGTTGATCCCCGCCAGGGCAGCAGCTGCACTGGCAGCACTCGACCCCATGCCGCTTCCTAGCGGAAGATTTTTCTTCAGTTGTATTTCGACACCGGCCTCGCTATCAATTGCCTGGAGAAACGAAAGTACGGCAACACCTGCAGTATTTTTTTCTGCTTCCAATGGCAGTCGTCCACCATCACCAGAAATTTTTTTGATCACAACACCAGCATTTTTGGTGAGCGTCAATGTCACTTCGTCTCCGGGTTGTTCCACTGCAAAGCCGAACACATCAAACCCGCACGAGACATTGGCCACAGTAGCAGGCGCAAAAGCGTTTATGGTTTTCAAAATTTATAGGAGTTAGTTGGTTCATCGTTCTAAACTTAGGCTATTGACCTTTGGCTGTTGGCTGTTAGCGATGCGCATCACGCTATTAATTAGGGCGGCTCCGCTTCGATACGCGTAGGCTAAACCAGACGCCAACAGCAAATTTTCAACAGCTACTTCGCATAATGTCCAATCCTGATTACGTCTGCGAAAACACCAGCTGCAGTCACGGCAGCACCAGCACCGGGACCACGAATTACCATGGGTCGTTCATGGTAACGCTCCGTGGTCAGTAGTATGATGTTGTCGCTGCCCGACAAGCTATAAAATGGATGCTGATCTTTAACAGAACCGAGCTCAACACTCACGGCACCGTCTTTCAACACCGCTTTGTAACGAAGCTTCTCGTGGTTGGCGCTTGCCTTCTCGCGAAGCTTTTCAAACTCTGCATCGTGTTTTTCAAGATTTTTGAAAAACTGGTCAACGGAAATATCTCCCTTGCAGTCTGCGGGAACAAGATTCTGGACGTTAATATCGGATAGTTCAAGATTCAATCCGGTTTCTCGTGACAAGATCAGGATCTTGCGCGCCACGTCCATTCCACTGAGGTCATCTCTCGGATCCGGTTCTGTATATCCCTTGGCTTTTGCTTCCTTCACTACGGCACTGAATTTCTTGCCTTCTGTGAAGTTGCTGAATATAAAGTTTAACGTCCCGCTCAGTACACCTTCGATACTGAAAACTTTGTCCCCGCTCAACAGAAGGTCGTTGAGCGTATTGATGACAGGCAGCCCCGCGCCCACATTGGTTTCATAAAGGAATTTTACACCACGCTTCATGGCGGTCCTGCGCAACGTTTTATATTTCTCCTGTGATCCGGAGTTCGCTTTCTTGTTTGGCGTTACAATCGAAATGTTTCCTGAAAGAATAGCTTCATAGCAATCGGTCACTTCCTCGCTTGAAGTGCAGTCGACAAAAATGCTGTTAGGCAGGTTCACGGAAAGCATCTTGTCAACATAGGCGGACATCTTCATCGGCTCACCCTTTTCTTTCATCTCCACGAGGCAAGTAGCAAGATCGAGGCCGTCTTCATTGAAGAGCATTTTTTTGCTGTTAGCAATTCCAACTACATTAACTTCCAGCAAATTATCTTCAGCAAGCTTGCTGAACTGTTCCCGCACCATATTGATCAGCGCAGTTCCGATAAGCCCGGTGCCTACAATAAAGAGGTTCAATAGTTTTCTGTCAGACAGGAAGAAGGCTTCGTGCAACGCCTGAAGCGCTTTACCCACATCTTGCTGCCGAACCACTGCCGAAATATTTCGTTCGGAAGATCCCTGAGCAATAGCGGATACATTTACACCGTTTCTCCCAAGCGCTCCAAACATCCGTCCGCTGGTTCCCGGGCTCTGCTTCATGCCATCACCTACTACAGCTACGATGGCCAGGTCAGTCTCCACCCCTACTTCGTCAACTTCTTCGCTGCGGATTTCATTCAGGAACTCACGGTCGATTGCAAGCTTTGCTGTTTTTGCATGTTGACTTTCAACGGCAATGCAGATCGAATGCTCGGACGATGCCTGACTGATCAGAATTACATTCACTTTTTCCCGCGCGAGTGTTGCGAACAAGCGGTTTGAAAATCCAACCACCCCGAGCAATCCACTTCCCTGGACATTGAGCAAACTGATCCCATTCATGGACGAAATCCCTTTGATGAGTTTTCCGTTGGCCGCCTCCGCATGGATCTTTGTCCCGCGGAATGACGGGTTGAATGTATTTTTGATCCAGATTGGAATGTGATTGATCATGGCAGGTTGCATTGTAGCCGGGAAGATCACCTTCGCCCCGAAATGCGACAGCTCCATCGCCTCCTCATAGCTCATCTCAGGAACGGTGAATGCTTTTTTGACAAGGCGTGGATCGGCCGTCATCATCCCATCAACATCTGTCCAGATCTCAAGGTCTTTAGCGTGCAGCGCTCCGGCAAAGATGGCAGCGGTGTAGTCGGAGCCACTTCGGCCAAGCGTGGTTGTCTCCCCGTTTTCTGACGTACCAATAAAGCCTGTAATGATCTGAACATTCTGATGATGTTTGAAATGGTCAGCAATCTGCTTGTTGGTCACCGCGAAATCAACTTTGGCGTGTCCATAATGGTTGTCGGTGCGAATCACCGTTCGCGCATCGAGGTACTCAACTGCGAGATCGCGGTCCTTCATCACCTCAGCAATAATATAGGCAGACAACCGCTCCCCAAAGCTCATGATATAGTCAAGTGTGCGCGGTGTGCGCTCCTTCACAAGGAAAACTCCGTGAAGTACATCTTCCAGTTCATTTACTTTGATTTTTACCTGCGCGAGGATACCGCTCTGCTTGTGGACGCTGATCAGCTCGCGAACCACATCAAGATGTCGCTTCTGCAATTGCTCGAGCTTCGATTTGTACTCGAGGTCGCCATTGAGCGCCAGTGTCGATATTTGAATCAGTTGATCGGTAACTCCTCCAAATGCGGAAAATACAACGGCCACTTCTCCGGCCAGGTAAGGTTTAAGGATCTCGATAACAGACTGTATTCGTTGAGGGGTAGCTACAGAAGAACCACCAAATTTTAAGATCTTCATTTTTTTTGAATTCGTAATTAGTCGAAGTTTGATCCGACCCGGAGAAGTAGAAATGATGCTTTCAATTCGATCCTGCTAACCGGGGCCGGGTGATTGATGATCTGCTGGAAACGCTTCCTGGAAGCGAACGTGTACAGACACAGGTTGGGGTAAAAAATGAACACGGGTTACCCCGTAATAATTGTTGTTGTGGTTGTTGTAGCAGGAATGAACGAACAAGCCCCGGTCACCATCCAAGATGATGAAGAAAGGTGTGCTATGTTTTGGCTTGCGTTCATGTTAATGTTCGAAATAATGAAATGATCGAGTTGTTTGCAAAGTATTTTTTATGATTTTTGTGCGAACTAACGGTTAGTAGTCGGTTGCAATCGTTGGAAATCAATAATCGATTTAAGATTCTAGATTTAAGATTTAAGATTTTTGGTGCGCACCAAGGATCGGAGAGTGCTCCAGCCATGTTAAGACACTCCAAAATCTAAAATCTAAAATCTCAATTCTTAAATGCGTCTTAATGTTGAAGAAGAAGAAATACCCCCGCGAATCATTTGTCTCCATGACCGAACTCGTTCTGCCGAACGATACCAACACGTTGAACAACCTGATGGGGGGAAGACTAATGCACTGGATGGATATTGTTTCCGCCATTGCGGCCCAGCGCCACTCCAATAGTATCGTGGTTACGGCATCGGTTGACAACATATCCTTTCGTCATCCGATTCAATTAGGAAATGTGGTGACGCTAAAAGCCAAAGTGACCCGTGCATTCAATTCCTCGATGGAAGTAAGGATTGATGTGAGTGCTGAAAACATTCCGCAGGCAAAAAAAGTAGAAAGTAACAGCGCATACTTTACATTCGTAGCGGTTGATCAGAACAATCAGCCAACGATTGTTCCCGAGGTAGAGCCTGAGACGGACGAAGAGCGTGCGCTTTATGATGGCGCGTTGAGAAGAAGGCAGCTTCGTCTCATCTTATCCGGAAGGATGAAACCGCAGGAAGCAAATGAACTCAAGTCTATTTTCGATATTAAAGAAGCACAGTCGTGAGCGCATCGCCATTAGCCCATTTGTTCAACG
>DASWTP010000156.1:0-5370 GCA_036402075.1 Chryseosolibacter sp.
CATAAACGTGGGATATGCGTTCGTTTCACACTTTCCAGGCAAGGGTCTCAACACCACACGATACGAACACCGGCCGTGGCAGCAAGTATGGTGGAACCAAAAATACACAAGGCTCACTACCCTTCAATGGCTGCGCCTCGAACAGCGGTTTAACGAAAAAGTAGTAGCGGATGTAAAGCAAGACGGCTACAACTATAACTTCAGGGTGCGATACAATTTTTCATTCTTCCTTCCGCTGACCGGTAAAGAGATTAAGGCCAAGACGCCATTCGCTGCGATCATGAATGAGCTGTTTCTGAATTTTGGCGAGCGGATCGTGTACAACACATTTGATCAAAATCGCCTGTTTGCCGGTGTAGGATACCAATTCACATCCCACCTTAATGCCCAGCTTGGATATATGAACGTCTATCAACAAGAGGCTTCAGGCTCCAATTATTTCTCTACCCATACACTTCGTCTGTTTGTTTTCCATACACTGGATCTGCGGACGAGTGAGTAGTATGCCGCCCGGCTCTCTCGACAAAAAACAGTAGGCCACCCGTTATCATGCGGTCGTGCTACCTGCGCACATATTCCGGTTGCAGGTGTCCACAATTCCCCCGGATTTCTGCCTTGGCACAGTTCTTTGACAATGCTTTTTTTGAGGAGGGAGTGAATGGAAACGATAAACTATCAGGCAGCCGCAGAGACCCAGGGAAGTGAAACGCGGCAACGCACGGTTTTAATTGTCGAGGATAATCTGGACTTTCATATGCTCACGAAGCTGGCGTTAAGCAAATGCGGCTATAAGGTCGAATCGCTGTTCGATGGCAGGGTGAAAGACGTAATCAAGAAACTCGTGACGTGTGACATCGTCTTGCTCGATGTCGATTTACCGAGCGAGAGTGGTTCTACGATCAGCAATGGAATCAGGAAAGATCCACTGACCACACACATTCCGATTATCATGATCACAGGAAACGCTGAAGGGCCGGAGATTTGCACCAAGTCTCACGCAGACGCATGCCTGATCAAGCCATTCCCGTTTTCAACTTTGCTTCAGACGATTGAGAATATTTTTAAGAAACGATGACAAGCGCTTTTATCAACACTGATAAACGATCGCGTTGATGTTCATTCCCGCGCCAACCGAAGCCATCACAATCTTGTCTCCGGGATTTATTTGATGTTCGGGCAGTTCGCCACGAAGGATCAGATCGAGCAGTGTTGGTACGGTGGCAACTGAGCTGTTGCCCAACCAACCAATTGTCATCGGCATAATTCCTTCCCGCACCTTGTCTTTTCCATAGCGTTTGAACACGCGCTCGAGAATGGCGCAATCCATCTTATCATTCGCCTGATGAATAAGAATTTTGCTGATGTCGTCAAGCGTTGCGTTTGCTTTTTTCAGTACGGCCTCCAACACAAGAGGAACATGATTCAGCGCAAACTCATATACTTTGCGCCCATTCATTTTAATAAACATTTCCTCTGTAAATCCATTGTACTGCGAGTAGGATTTATCCATTGTCAGAAGCATAGCGTGCTCGGTAGCGTAGGTCTGGCTCTTGTGAGCGATTATTCCCTGCTCTGTATCAGAGGCCTCAAGCACCACGGCTCCACCGCCATCACTATAGATCATCGAATCCCGGTCGTGCGGATCAATGATTCTTGACAGCGTCTCCGCACCAATGACAAGGCAGCGCTTGGCATCGCCAGAACGGATGAAGTAATTCGCCTGGATGAGTCCCTCCACCCAACCCGGGCAACCGAAAGGAAGATCATAAGCCACGCAGTCAGGGTTGGCAATTTTCAAAAGCGCTTTCACACGCGATGCAAGCGTAGGCACAATGTTCACACGATTTGATCCCTCGGCTACATCGCCAAAGTTGTGCGCAACGATAATGTAGTCAAGTGTTTCTTTATCAATGCCGGAGTTCTCTATTGCGTTCTGTGCAGCAAGCCATGCAAGGTCGGATGCGGTTTGCTCTGGTTTCGCGTAACGTCTCTCTTTGATCCCCGTTATCTCCTCAAACTTGTCGATTATGCTTTTGTTGCTTTTGTATAACTTGGTTCCATCTTTCTCGAAGAAGCTGGCGTTCATGAAGGCGTCATTGGAAACCTTCGTCTCGGGTATGTAGCTACCCGTTCCGATAATTTTTGCTTTGGTCATTCTAATGGTAATTCGTCCGAAAAGAAACAGTCGCTTCGGTAGAATTATGAGTTTGGTACTTCGTACAGGCGTTGAAGGTAGACATAAAATCCGGTGGATTATTCGTTCCATCGGATTTCCTCGTTGTATTGAACTTCTGAGGACTCGGAACGAACGCACTAACAGTTGTGAGTATCTGTTTTGAGTTCTTAAACCGCGTTCTGCTTGTAACGGGTTCTTTGCCCGGTGTAAGCGACTGTATATCACCAAGTAAACTCCGCACGTTTTAAATGCAGCAGATCACAAGTTATTTGTGTATTTTTGAGCCACATAAATAACGAACGCCAGCCTCCTTGTCCACCATCTCATGTTAACAAAAGCTTTTATCCCTGTCTGGAACAAATACAGACCTGTTATTCTGAAAATGATGATCGATAGCTCAAAAGAAGATCAGACCTATCAATTGTCGCAGCATGAGTTCAAACAAATGAATCCAAAGCAAAAGGGCGGTTTTACTTTTAAGCTGGCCGTCTCAAATGGCAAGGCAAAGGCAGGTTTGAAAGACAATATGCTCGCACAGGACCTCTGGGACATACTTCAATACTCACCCAAAGCAACCGAATTGATGGCTCAATCTGAATTTGAAATTGCAATGGACAAGAATTTTGTGCTGCACGTTCAGAAAACTCCCGCTGCGGCCATCACCGAGTAATCGTTTACTTCGCTAAGGTTTCTGCAACGTTGGGTAGTTCACGCCAAGCTGCTCAAGGTAGCTCTTATATTTTGTTGGGTCGTAGTAGAACTTCTTTAACTGCGGCCGGAATTCATCCATAATCTCTTTATTCAAATAGATCGCTGGCTTGTCCTCGGGTTTGACAAAGGAAGTATACTTCATGTCTTTGGTCTGCACGTTCGTGTGATAGTCCCATGCATCTTTAATAATCTTTTCGTTGACCATCATATCGATCAAGGTGCCGGCAACCACCTTGCTTCCGGCAATCACACCCTTGTGCGCGATCGGTGTTGCCATGGCAATTGCATCGGCCCAGCTATGTCCCGGAGTTCCTGGGATGTTTGAGGGATAATACAACACTACAGTTGGAACATTCCAGGCTATATCAGCGATGTCATCACTTCCCCCACCCCACGAGAATTCAGCCGGTCCGCGAAGCGTATCGACTTTCGTGTTGAGTCCGTTAATTGGTTGACCACGTTGATTCTTCTTCGGTGCGTTTACCAATTTTTGAACGGCATGGGCTAGCTGTTGATCAGCAGAATCCCATTGGGGTAATCCAACTTTTTTTATGTTATCATAGACGGCATGCGCAATAGCCTTGTTGAAATGTCCGGGCCACGCTGTACCTAAAAGCTTGTATGACGCTTTCGTGCCTGTCATGGTGGCAACGGCATTCGCATAGACAACGGCTTCATCGTACATCATTTTGATGTCTTCATATGATCGTTCACGCAGGTAATACCACACCTTTGCTTTGGATGGGACTACGTTTGGTTGATCTCCGCCATCGGTGATGACGTAGTGGGAGCGCTGGGTGGGCTTGAGATGCTCGCGTTTAAAATTCCAGGCGATGTTCATTAACTCTACAGCATCGAGTGCGCTCTTTGCCCGCCATGGTGCACCTGCTGCATGGGCCGCGCTACCTTCAAATGCAAACTCAACAGAGACCAGTCCGTTGTTACCCGCATCGCCCCAGGCAACACTGAGGTTCCCGCCCACGTGCGTGAAGATACAGGCGTCAACGTCTTTAAAGTATCCATCGCGAATGTACCACGCCTTCGTTCCGACAAGCTCTTCGGCAACCCCCGGCCAGATCATCAGCGTTCCACTCATTTTCTCGCGTTCCATTATGCGCTTTACTTCAATGGCAGACAGAATCACCAATGGCAATCCGGAGTTGTGGCCTTCTCCATGGCCTGGCGCATTTTCAACAATAGGTTGCTTATAGGCAACACCTGGCATTTGAGATGCTTTCGGAATACAATCGAGGTCTGAACCCAGTGCAATGAACGGCTTTCCTTTCCCCCATTTTGCCAGCCATGCTGTTGGTATTCCGCCAATACCATATTCGATGGTAAAACCATTTTTCTTAAGGATGCTTGTAAGATAAGCGGATGATTCGGTCTCGTGGAATCCGAGCTCCGAAAAACTGAACACCATATCCACCATCTCTTGCGCGGACTTGAGTTTACCATCGAGGGATTTAATTGCTTCGTTTTTCAACGCATCAGCGCGTGGAGCTACAGCAGAATTGGATTGTTGTGAAAAAGAGGTACTGCAAAATAGCATCAGCAGCGAAGGCAGTAGGGCTTGCTTCATAGGTAAGGTTATTCAATTCAATATAGAATATTTTGACCTATGGAAAAATCACTCGCCCATAAAATCAGCGCATCACCCCGAAACCAGAGACGATCGACTTCCTTCCTAGTGCTTGCTGGTTTGAAATTTTTCGTCAAAAATAAATTCGAGGCCCTGGCAAAGCAGATTGAAATCGGCAGGCTTGTTGAAGAAGTGAAACACCCCATGGCGATTGAATGTCTGCATGTCAAGTGTAGTGATGGTTGTGCTGTAGATCACAATCGGGATATGACGCAGTTTTTGATTCTGCTTCACAGCCGTCACAAACTCCTTCCCATCCATCTTCGGCATATTGATATCAAGAAAGATGATATCCGGATTTTGAGGAAAGTCGATAAGCTTGGCAAGCCCTTCATCTCCATCAGATGCAAGCACACAGTTGATCGGGCCCTTTTTCTGTTCAATCTTTCGAATGGCTTCCGTAAAAAGATCGCAGTCGTCCAGGTCGTCTTCAACATACAAAACGGTCATAAGAATCTGATTATAAACAAGAATAATCAAAAATATCAAACCCGCCTGCGAACGCCCGGAATAGTTGTCAACATTCGGAAAATCAATGTGTTTAACGGCCAACGGCTGTAGAAAACTTACCACGAAGCGGCCGCGACACAACAACTGAATACTTAGACCATGGTGCAGGGGTGTACAATTAACGCTCCGCATTTTGACACGCTCTAATGTTGACTCTTCTGTCTTCCTCTTTGAATTCACATTTGAATTGGTCTTAGAACTTGAAACTTGGAACCTGGAACTTGGATCCCTTCAGGACAGCACATGACAGCAATCCCTTCACCCATCACTAACATTGATTCACAGAAATTAGTATCTTTTCTACATGCAGGTAATTCTTGGCGTCATTTTC
>DASWTP010000157.1:0-2837 GCA_036402075.1 Chryseosolibacter sp.
CAGTAGCCGGGTGGGAGGTAAAAGTCGATGGTGTTTTTACAGTTGATAAAAGCTTAATCGAAGGCCTTGATAAAGAAGAGTCCGGCAACCTTGCCAGCTACAACAAAAAGATGCGCGAATTAAACCGCGCGTATAAGAAATCTAACCCTGGCTATGACAATGAGGCCCACTATGTTTTCTTAATCAAGGGTACCGACTTCAGGTTCGATGCCTTCATGCCCTTCAAGCGCGGCTTCGGTTACGTGTTTGTTGACAAGCTCGATGACAACACCGAAAAAATTATTCAGACTATTGCCCACGAACTCGGTCATGGTGCCTTCAACCTCCGCCACACCTTCGACCAATATGCCATAGCTCCGCGCTCCACGCAAAATCTCATGGACTACAATCGCGGCCAGGAGCTAAAAAAATATCAATGGGACTACGTGCACGACCCCGAAAATATGATTGGATGGTTTGAGGATGATGAGGAGGGGGCAATGGAAACAACTCTGGTTGACGACCAGCACACAGCACTTTTCGACCATGTCTATAACAACAACCACATTGGTGAATTGAAATACCTCACTGATATTGAGCGTTTGCTGACCGAAGATCCAGAAAAGGAAACTTTAGATCTGAAGTATGATGACGATGAGCACAAGGAGTGGGTAAACTCCTGGAAAATTAGAATTGTAAATTCTGAGACTGTCCTTAACAATACAATTAAAGTCATCCAAGACGCTAAAAAGGGAGAAAAGTTGGGGAAAGTCTATTTGCGTCCAAAGCACATCTACATAGCCAAATACAAATACAATAATCGAGATTATCCGATTGCTATCTACAATGCGGGAACATCCGAGGTGATGGACAAAGTGTTCACGAAAGTTGAGATAACTGACATAGATAATCTGGATGAAGAAGAAAACAAAAAGCGTGTATACATAGAGGAAACCTTTTTCAGTTATTTCATTGTTGCGTTTTACGAAGATGGTAAGAGCACACCTACTCTTATGATCCAGGTCGAAAAGTTTCCATTTTCGGATTTGATGCATAATTCAATGGAGGAGTGGCTTAAGTTTTTAAAAATATTGGTGGAAGGCGAAGAAGTGGATGTAATGGCCGATAAGTACCAAGACGTACCAGTGATTGCCGGAGTCCAGTGGGTAAGTCAGTTCGACAGCCTTTTGTTTGGTGATAAAAGTTGCTTCTGTAAGCTAAAAGCGGACAGTACATGTATGAATGTCTGCTGTAATGTCGCATCCAAGTATATGCTTCAACAATTTGGTGTTACGCCAAAATTAAACGCAAATTGTATTGGGATTAAGCATTCCGCAAACGACTATTCATCAGTTAAAGTATCCGGGGACTTTGATAAAGCACTGGCAATACTTGAGACTTACATAAAGCCGCAAGACGAGGGAGGTGAGCCAATTTTGATTGGTGTTCATTATCCAAAAACTGGCTACCCAGGCTACGAAAATGGTTGTTCTGCTACTTTTCACTATATGGCGGTCGTTGGAAAAGGTTACGATGCCGAAAAGAAACAAAATTTCTTTAGATTTTATGATGTTGGAAGAACTGATGAATCAAATGGTGCCAATCCATTAAATCGTCTTTATGTGGATAAAAAGGAAAAGAAAATCTCGGGGATATATAAAGGTAAAGTTTACACTATAACGGAAGTGAGATCAAATCATGAATAAGCTACTAATCATTGTGTTTTCGATTTCCTGTTTTGAATGCGTCTCTCAGGATCGCCAACAATTTGACCAACTGAAGGGCGGCTTTGCAACGATATTAATTCCATTTAATTCGTCATCTTTAAATGACAACGCAAACCTCATAGCGATCAGTAAGAAAACGCCACTGTCGGAAAAGGATGTTTTAAGATTCGTTCTTGCGGGTGACCAACAGGGTCTGCAGTATGTGTTTGAGAAGTACGATATGGAGACGGGGCAATCTAAGGGCACCGAGACCGTCAAATATAAGTTCTATCCTGCTTTCAAAATTGAACAAAAAGAGATGTGGATTTTAATCGTTTTAAGAACAAGCGTTGATTCGCAATCATATTTCTTGTCGGTCTACGATCAAAAAAATGAAACAAGTAGTGAAGCGATTGAAATTAATAAACTTGATGGAGAAGAGGAGTATAAGGTTTTTAAGAGTTCATACTTGGATAACGATCTCAAACTGAGAGTATTTAAGTACGAGATTAATCGAGAATACCTGAAAAACCTCAAGTCAGAGCCATTTAAATCGATCCTCACTGAAACGGTGTATCAGATCAATGGGAGCCTAAAATTGATCAGTACTAACACAACAAAAAGTCGATGCAGTGTTTCTGACTTTTATGAGAGAAATAAAAAATGCGCGGATCAAGACCCTATGAGAAATTTGAGAGTCGATTAATGGTCGCTTCTCTCTCGTTTTCCATCCATTAGAAAATATAGTGTAGCAATAACATTCACACTTGGGTGCTACTTAGCACCAAATATTCTATGATTGCTAAGGTATGTTTCGTTTCAATCTACTTACTTCTTTAATGCGAGAAAGTATGCCACAAGAGGAAATTGATTAGTAGCAGCAAACGGAAAAGTGGATGCGCTGTTGGGGACTTTTTTGAAAGAACAAGCAAATGCGTGGAGGAAGACCCGATGAAAGGTTTGCCAATTGACTAGTGGTATTGCCAGTTCAAAAATCTCGTCCCTCCGTCCAAACGCCTCACCGCGCCCCCCACAAATACCCCAACATTTTAAATGATCGGTCGTTTACAATTCAGAATCCCGACTATCTTTGGGCGGAATGACATTTCTTTATCCTTCGTTTCTATGGGCCCTGGGGGTGCTGGCTATTCC
>DASWTP010000158.1:0-3756 GCA_036402075.1 Chryseosolibacter sp.
CTAATGACAAAGCAAGCGGTAATGAACCCAAAGCCATCGCGAGCGAAGTCATCAGGATAGGACGTAGACGCATTCTCGAAGCTTCGAGCACGGCTTCGAACTTATCCAGGCCTTCTTCACGCTTCTGGTTTGCAAATTCTACGATCAGGATACCGTTCTTTGTGACCAGACCGATGAGCATGATCATTCCTATTTGTGAGAAAATATTCAATGTCTGGCCGAAAAGCCACAGGGAGATGAACGCTCCGCAAATTGCAAGAGGTACGGTAAACATAATTGTCAGCGGATCAACAAAGCTTTCAAACTGTGCGGCAAGAATCAAATAGATAAGGAGCAGTGCCAGGACGAAAGCGAACGAGGTGTTGCTCGCACTCTCTGCATAATCGCGTGATGATCCGGCAAGCGATGTTGTAAAACTCTCATCAAGAACATCGTCAGCAATCTCTTCCATCACTTTGATTCCATCGCCAATGGTTTTGCCAGGCGCGAGGCCGGCAGAGATTGTTGCTGATTTATAGCGGTTGAAGTGATAGAGTGAAGGGGGAGTTGTCGACTCAGCTACGGTCACCACGTTGTCGATGGAGATCAGTTGACCTGAGTTTGTTCTCACGTACAGGTTTTTCAAGTCATCCGGATCGTCACGGTTGATCTTGGTGACCTGACCCATTACCTGGTACTGCTTTCCATCTTTGGTGAAATACCCAAAACGTAAATTACTGTAAGCAAGCTGAAGCGTTTGCGCGATATCCTGAACGCTGATGCCAAGCTGGGAGGCCTTCAGTCGGTTTATTTGCACTTTTAATTCAGGCTTATTGAATTTAAGGTCTGCGTCAACACCCATGAGTGTTGGGTTTTGAGACGCAGCTTCGAGGAATTTTGGAAGAGCTGCCTGAAGCTTGTCGAAATTGTTATTCTGGATAACGAACTGAACAGGGAGTCCACCTCTGCGGTTAACCGAAATAGTCTGTTCCTGGATCACAAATGAACGTCCTTCAGGAAATCGTCCCATGTTCCTCGAAACCATGTCAACGATCTCCTGCTGTGAACGATCTCGCTCCTTTGGATCTGTGAGCGCGACACGAACAAATGCTGTGTTCACTGAGCCAGAGCCAGTGAAACCCGGAGCCGTTACCGAAATGATCGTCTTATATTCCGGAACTGAATCCTGCATAAAGCCTACCATGCGTTGAACATAGTCGTCCATGTAGTCGTACGAAGTTCCTTCCACGGCAGTCATTTGAAGGCGGAACTGGTTCCTGTCTTCCATTGGAGCAAGCTCCGACTGGATATTTTGTGCGATCCATCCCGTGGCCGCAATGCAAAGCGCAATAATAACCCAGGCCACTCTTCGGAGTTTTATGAAACCACCCAGCCATCTGCGATATCCATCTTCCATTCCCCTGAAGAACGGCTCTGTCATTTCGTAAAACTTTGAATGCTTGTGCTTGCTGCGCGTGAGTTTTACACTCAACACAGGTGTGAGTGTTAACGACACGAAGCACGATACCAATACGGCACCCGCAACCACAATTCCAAACTCGCGGAACAACCGCCCCACGAAACCTTCGAGGAACAGAATAGGAAGGAACACAACGGCAAGTGTGATGGAAGTTGAGATAACTGCAAAAAAGATTTCTTTCGAGCCTTCCCGTGCAGCCTGGTATTTGTTCATGCCTTGCTCCAGCTTCTTGTAAATGTTTTCCGTTACCACGATACCATCATCTACAACTAGACCAGTCGCCAGCACGATTCCCAGCATCGTTAACACGTTTATTGAGAATCCGCACAGGTACATGATGAAGAATGTTGCGATGAGCGAAACCGGGATGTCGATCAGTGGACGAACTGCGATAATAAAATCGCGGAAAAACAGATAGATGATCAACACCACCAGGAGGAACGAGATGATCAGCGTTTCCTCGACTTCAGAAATTGAACGCTTAATGAATACCGTTTGGTCGAGTGCTACGTTGATCGAGATGTCGGCAGGGACGTCTTTCTTGATCTGTTCCAGTCTTTTGTAAAACTCGTCTGCGATGTCGACATAATTTGCGCCAGGGAGTGGAACAAGGGCAAGACCAACGCCAGCCATATTGCTTTCGCGGAATTGCGATTCTTCATTTTCCGGACCAAGCGTTGCCTCTCCAACATCTTTCAGACGGATGTCACCGGTAGCTGCAGATTTGATGATTACATTTTCGAAATCTTCTTCGGTGTAAAGTTTGCCGAACGTGCGTACCGTGAGCTCTGTGGCGATGCCTGAAATTTTGCCGGAGGGTAGCTCTACGTTTTCACGATTGAGCGCATTTTGAACATCGAGGGGAGTAAGGCTGTATGCGCTGAGTTTCGATGGGTCGAGCCAGATTCTCATTGCATAGCGCTTTTCGCCCCAAACCTGGATACTGCTTACACCAGGAATGGTTTGAAGTCTTTCAACCAACACGTTGTTACAATACTCCGTCAGCTCGAGAATATTTTTCGTGTTGCTGTTTACCGTCATTGAAAGAATTGCATCCGAGTTGGCGTCCGCTTTGGAAACCACTGGGGGCGATGTTAAATCCTGGGGAAGTGAGCGTGCTGCCTGCGACACTTTATCGCGCACGTCATTGGCTGCAGCCTCGAGGTCAACGCTAAGTTCAAACTCGATGTTGATATTACTTCGGCCAACACTCGATGAGGAAGTGATGTTCTTGATGCCCGCGATTCCGTTGATCGATTTCTCTAGCGGCTCGGTGATCTGCGACTCGATGATATCGGCATTTGCACCGGAGTAGCTCGTGCTGACATTCACGTTTGGCGGATCAATGGCCGGGTAATCACGGATTCCCAAAAAATTGAATCCAATTATCCCGAACACCACCAGGATAATGTTCATTACAAACGCCAGCACCGGGCGCTTTAAGCTTAACTCTGAAATGTTCATAACTTCAAATTTAATACCCCGCTAAAACACTAGAGCGTTTTTACTTTTGTCACTTTCAATTTTGCGTTTGGTCTGATTGCCATCAGGCCAGTCGTTACAACGGTGTCACCAACTTTCAAACCGTTCAGGATTTGTACATATGATGAATCGCGGATACCGGTTTCAACAACCGTAAAAAGAGCGCTGTCTTTTCTAAAGAGAACAACTTGTTTATTGCGAATGCTGGGGATGACCGCCTGTGTAGGAACGAGTAACGCTTTGTCATCTTTGCCGAGTTGAAGATTGATTCTGGCAAAAATTCCGGGCACGAGCTCGCGGTGTCTTTCGTTCACCACAGCTTTAACGCGCAATGTTCTTGTGCTTTGTTCAACGCTATTTTCGGTCGCGATGACAGTAGCGAAGTGATCCTGTTTTCCGCCATCCACGCGGAATCGCACTTTATAGTTTTTTCCGATTTGCTGCGCGTATTTTTCAGGAACAGCAAAATCAAGCTTCAGCTGGTCTACCTGTCGAACCGTGGTGATAATAGCGCCTGGTGAAATAAACGACCCAAGACTGACATTGCGTAAACCAACGGTGCCGCGGTAAGGCGCACGGATCTCGGTTTTTGAAATTGCAATTTTTGTAGATTCAATATCTGCCTTCAGGTTTTCAACATTGAGCGTGCTTAGGTCATAATCCTGCTGACTGATCGCATTGATCTTAAGAAGCTCGCGATTACGCTCTTCCGTCTTTTCATTGATCCGCAGCTGCACCTGCAATTTTTTCAGTTGAGCCTGAAGATCCTGATCGAAAAGTTTTACGAGCAATGTCCCTTTTTCAACTATGCTGCC
>DASWTP010000159.1:0-7063 GCA_036402075.1 Chryseosolibacter sp.
GCAACTTCGGCACAGATTACAGGCAAGGCATTTGCAGCGGATATGGCAAGTCCAACTCCGGTGAACCTTACAACTGCAGTTGAAAATATGATCACTGCTTACAACGATGCCGCTGGACGTCCATCACCAGATTTTCTGGAACTTGGTACAGGTAACATCGGTGGCAAAACGTTAACTCCCGGTCTTTACAAATGGACAACCACGGTGACAATGCCGTCAGACGTTGTAATCTCAGGTGGTGCAAATGACGTCTGGATCTTCCAGATCTCCGGTGACCTTTCAATGAGTTCAGCAGTGAATATCACATTAACGGGCGGTGCGCAAGCGAAGAATATCTTCTGGCAAATTGCAGGTCAGGCTACGTTAGGCACAACCTCACACTTCGAAGGCATTATCCTTTCCAAGACTGGCATCACCTTTCAAACCGGTGCGTCTATCAATGGAAGAGCTTTGGCACAAACAGCAGTCATTCTTGACAGCAATGCCGTGACCAAGCCGAACTAAATATCTCAAACAGCACGCATCAGAAGCGTGCTGTTTTTCTTTTAAGAGACTAAACAAAAAAATATGAAAACAAAAATTTGGATAACCACGGTGATTGCCTGCATAACGGCTGCGTTCATCGGGGGTTGCAAAGACGAGAATGTAGAGATGGTGGGTGTTTGTCCAGTGGTCGTTTCTACCACGCCAGCCAATCTGGCGATAAACGTGCCGCTTGAACAAGTTATTGCCGTGACGTTTAACGCAGCGATGAACCCCGCTACCATTGGGCCGAATGCTTTTGATTTGAGCAGCCCTGGTGCTTCAGGAGGACGTCAAAAAAGTTCTGTGGCGGGCGTATTGACTTACGATGCGGCTACTTTCACCATGAAATTTACTCCGGATCAAAAACTTGAAGCGAACACAACGTATAGTGGTAAAGTACATACATCTGTAAAAGACATGATGGGAAATGCCCTCCAAGTAGACTATACCTGGACCTTCAGCACGAATGCTTCGGTATCACCAACGGTCACCGCAACTTCTCCGACAAATAATGCTACAGGAACGTTGGTAAACCAAGTCGTCAACGCCAATTTTAGTATGCCAATGGATGCATCGACTATTGATGGAACTACTTTCACGGTAACGCAGGGAACGAATTCAATTCCCGGGGTTGTGACATTTGATGCAGCAACTGCAAAGGCATCCTTTACACCCAATGCGAGCCTATCAGCAAACACCGTTTACACTGGAACAATCACAACAGGCGCGAAAAACGAAAGCGGTTCACCACTTCTCAACAATTACGTGTGGACCTTTACAACGGGTGCGATAGCTGCACCGACAGTAACATCAACGGACCCATCGAACATGGCTACGAACGTTGCTGCAAACAAAGTAATTACTGCAGTCTTCAACGAAGCAATGGATGCAGCTACAATTACGGCTACGTCTTTCACATTGAAAATCGGAACAACTGCAGTGGCGGGTGTAGTCTCTTACTCAGGAACGACAGCAACGTTCACTCCGTCTGCTAACCTATTGTCGGGAAATACTTACACCGCAACCATTACAACCGCGGCTAAGAATATCTCTGGCATCTCTCTGGCCAGCGACAAAGTTTGGAGCTTCAGCACTGTAGCATCGCTTGGACCGGTGGCAGTCAATCTTAAGTCTGTCGCCAGATTTGGAATCATTGCAGGAACTGGTGTTAGCAACAATGCAGGCTTCAGCGAGATCAGGAATCTTGATGTAGGGATCAGCCCAGGGGTTCGTTCCTCAATCACCGGCTTCCCTCCTGCCATCATTGTTAACGGTGCCATGTTCGCATCGGATGACATTGCTCCTCCTGGCGTGCCAGCGATGCTGATACAGGCCAAGCAAGACCTGACAGACGCATATCTTTTTGCGGAAGGCGCAACATCCCCGGCACCAGCAACGGTAGCTGGCGATCTCGGAGGGCAGACGTTAGCCCCTGGTATCTACAAGTCTACGTCAACGTTGTTGGTACAATCCGGTGACTTGACACTTGATGCGCAAGGTGATCCGAACGCAGTATGGATCTTCCAGATCGCATCTGACTTCACAACCGTTGGTGGCGCAGGTGGAAACGTAATCCTGAGCGGAGGCGCGCAAGCCAAGAATGTCTTCTGGCAAGTTGGAAGTTCTGCAACCATTGGTGACTTCACCACCTTTAAAGGAAACGTCCTTGCTTTAACTTCTATAACCATGAATTCCGGAGCTGTCGCTGCAGGAAGAATGTTGGCAAGAAACGGTTCAGTTGTCATGACGAATACAAATATTATCGAGAAGCCTTAATTCAACAATGATGAAAAATCAAAAATATAATGAATACGAATCTTGCCTTGCAGGGTTCGTACTCACACCCAGGATCAAAGCCATCGCGGCCGGTCTTGTTCTTCTCGCGGGGATTACTCAAACAGTCAACGCGCAGGAAGCAAAATATACCAAACCATCGTTATGGGTAGGTGTTGCAGCCGGGGCAAATTTTAACGACTACCGTGGAACGACTCAAGCATTAAATGATGACTTCACTGTACCTGCCGGGTTTCGCCATGGCAACGGTGTTGGACTTTATCTTGCGCCACTGATTGAATATCACAAGCCTGAAACAAGATTAGGCTTGATGCTCCAGGTTGGATATGACAGTCGTAAAGGGAAGTTTGATCAAATCGTCACCCCTTGCAATTGCCCTGCGGATCTTAAGACTGACCTGAGGTATATCACAATTGAGCCGAGCTTGCGCTTCGCCCCTTTCAGATCGAATTTCTATTTGTTTGGCGGTCCACGTTTCGCTTTCAATACGGCAAAATCTTTTACCTACAGTCAAAAGACAAATCCGCTTTATGCCGAACAAGTCGCAAACCCCGATGTTGAGGGTGACTTCAGCAAAGTCAACAAAACCCTTCTGTCAATGCAGATTGGCGCTGGCTACGACATGGAGCTATCATCACAGCAAAAGAAAACACAATATGTGTTGTCTCCTTTCATCGCTTTTCATCCATACTTCGGCCAGGCTCCACGCTCAACTGAAACATGGAATGTGACAACGTTACGTTTAGGCGCAGCATTAAAAGTCGGACGGGGTAAGCTTATCTCGTCACCAAAACAAGCCGTTGTTGTTGAACCGACCGTTGAGTTTACAGTCTTGTCACCGAAAAACATTCCCATCGAACGCAGGGTAAGAGAAACATTCCCGTTGAGAAACTACGTGTTCTTTGATCTTGGCTCAAATGCGATTGCTGATCGATATGTACAACTCACAAAAGATCAGGTGAAAGATTTCAAAGAAGAGCAGCTGGAAGTATTAACGCCTAAGAGACTTTCGGGAAGGTCAGACAGAGCAATGGTTGTGTACTACAACGTACTGAATATTGTTGGTGATCGCCTCGGCAAGAATCCAACTGCATCCATCACACTGGTGGGTTCATCCCAGACCGGATCCAATGATGGCAAGAAAATGGCGGAAGCAATTAAGCAATATCTCACAGATGTATTTTCAATCGACCCGGCCAGGATTATTACTGAAGGTCGTGAAAAACCGAAATTCCCTTCAGAACAACCCGGGGGTACAGTGGACTTAACGCTTTTACGCGAAGGTGATCACCGTGTTTCAATTGAGAGTAATTCGCCAGCGATGCTCATGGAATTCCAAAGCGGACCAGATGCGCCCTTGAAGCCAGTAGAATTCGTAGCAATTCAAACTGCACCTGTTGACAGCTACGTCACATTCATAGCGGATGGTGCAACGAAAGCGTTTACATCATGGTCGCTTCAAATTGCTGACGAAAACGGAAAAATTCAAAACTTCGGCCCTTTTGTTCAAGATAAGATCAGTCTTCCAGGCAAAACTATTCTTGGCGAACGCCCGCAAGGTGTCTATAAGGTTATCATGATTGGTCAGACTAAATCGAACAAAACAGTTCGTCAGGAAAGGTCAGTACAGATGAACCTGTGGACGCCAGATAAAAATGAAGAAGGTATGCGATTCAGCGTAATCTTTGAGTTCAACGCATCAAAGTCGATTTCAATCTACGAGAAATACCTTACCGATGTTGTGGCTACTAAGATTCCACGCACTGGAACGGTCATTATTCATGGACACTCTGATATTATCGGTGATGATGCCAATAACCTTGAACTTTCGTGGTTACGCGCGAACGATGTCAAGGGAATTCTTGAGAGGGCCTTGTCGACCCAAGGCAGAACAGATGTAAAATTCGAAGTCTTCGGATTTGGTAAAGATGAGAAATTGTCACCTTTTGAAAACAAGTTCCCAGAAGAACGATTCTACAACAGGACAGTCATTGTCGACATCATTCCCGCGAAAGCGAAATAAACGTTAAGCGAGAGCAAATGAAGGAGCTGTACATGCAGCTCCTTTTCTTTAAAAGAGTACCAATCTGTGAAATGTACAACTCTCCCGGTATCGGATGTAACGCATTCGCATCAAAAAACAGGCACATTTGCTCAAGAACAAAATACATCATGACTTTAGCACAACAATTTCCAGACGTATCAATGTTGATACGTGATAAAAAGAAACTCAACTTGAAATACGAGCAGGCGAAGTTATTTAAAGATATCCATTACAATCCAATTTCTGCAGAACAGAAATTTTACGATCAGCAATTCAAAACGTGGCATTACAAGCTGCTCATTTACCTGGCATTCCTTTTCGCAAGCATGTATTACCTGGTGTTGAATGCACGGGTCGTCCTTAATTGGCTAGGCATCTAGCTTACAACTCCCGCATTCGTTCTACATCATTCTAACCAAACAAATTATGAAAATCACAAATATTCAATCCATAGCATTCTTAATCATCCTATTCATATCTCCAGTTTGCTTAAGCGCCCAGGACCGCGACACGATGAGCAAATCGGAAATTGCAAAAATGGATAGTACTGAATCATCAAACCAAAAAGCTGATCAACTGCAGACAACAAATGATGAGAACCGTATGGCAGATGCCAAACTTGACAGAAAACAAACACGCGCCAAATCTAAAGATGCGCAACGTGTAGAACGTGAAGCGAGCAGCGCAGCACGTGAATCAAGAGCAGCAGTCAGGACAGAAAGAAAAGCACAAAAGTCAAGAAAAGAGGCTACACGTCAGGCAAAGCGCGCCTCTGATGCAAGAGCAAAGTCAGATAAGAATTAAGTGACGGATATCCCTGTCGAATGAAAACACAAGGACCAATAATTATTATTGAAGATGATCTGGATGATCAGGAATTGCTGGAAGAAACCTTTAAGGTTTTGAATTACCCTAACAGGGTAATTTTTTTTTCTGATGGATACAAAGCCCTGGAGTACATAGTGCGCACCGAAGTTCAACCTTTCCTCATTCTGTCTGACATCAACATGCCAACGATTGACGGGTTTGAACTGAGGCAAAAGATCCAGAATAATGAAGATCTAAAAGTCAAATGCATCCCCCACCTGTTTTTTACTACGGGTGCAAATCGACAGGCAGTCTCTGATGCCTACGCGATGTCGGCACAGGGGTTCTTCATAAAACCAAATAGCATCGCTGCCTTGCAAAACATCATTCGCGTAATTGTCGAATACTGGATGCACTGCTACTCTCCAAGTCCCTATGGAAAAAAGGAAAAATGAAAATGTTTAAGTCCTAAGACTCGTTCTTTACGTAAATCAGTACTACTGTTCACTTGGTCTATTTGAACTATAGCCGAACCATATCAGTGAAAAGAAAAACATTGACGTTGGTGGGATAAGATAGGATCATCTTCAAGTGAAATAATATATAGAGAATATTTCCATCCTGTAAAATATGTAACTCTCTTCGAAGCGGTTGTAACGCAGATGCCGCTGAATGTCTGTCACTTTGTAATGAAATCAAAAGGAAGTGGATCTTAGTCGCGTACTATTTTCCGCGGATAAAATCAGATTGATAACTAAAATAAATTTCATATGTGGGTTTTACAGATTGATGACGATGAGGATGATTTGGAATTTTTTAGCATCGCACTTCGACTTTTCGATCCAGTTATTCAATATCGCGGGGTTAGATCACTGGATGACGCGCTTGCAATTTTCGTGGCAGAAGACTGCTTGATTCCTGACGTCATTTTCCTAGACATAAACATGCCGCGACATTCGGGCTTCGATTGTTACGCGACATTTAAAAACGATGCGAGGTTCGTGAACACACGCTTCATATTTTTATCTACCTCAATCGATAAAAGGAAGATACCGACAGGGATAGCATCAATGGAAAAACAAAATTCGATGAAAAGCTATGTTGCAATGCTGCGAAATCATTTGCCTTCCCTTGCAAGTAGTAGTATCACGGCTTTAAATGCTCAGCCCCCCTCTGACAGATCGGTATATGAGTCAATCATAATTGCACTGAAGCCGCCATCACAATCACCGCTGTTAAACGAATTGTTAGAGATGCAACTTAGATAGGAAGACACATGACAAACCTGCAAACACCAACCCGAGGCTGGGGAAAACAAAAAGCAAAGCTTAAATCACTATACCCTGCCCTTCTTGAAACGGATTTCGTTTACGAATATGGGCAGAAGGAAGTAATGATGGAAAACCTTCAACGCAAGATCGGTACTACGCGATCTGGTCTCATGGAGATGATGACAGAAATGAAAACGAAAAAAAGATATTTCAAATAAGCGAGTTCGAAGTCAAAATTGAAAAACAACTTTAAGACAATGAAAAAAGAAAATCAAAAGACTCGAGCCCTAGATCCTCAGCAGACACTGAGACTTCAAATGGCTAAGCTAAAGTTACGCTATTCTCACCTTACGGATCATGACGTGTCATTTGACTATGGAAAGAAAGAAGTAATGATGACTGCCTTGCAGGCAAAACTTGGAAAGACCCGCGAAGAATTGAATATCATTCTTCAGCAGATACTGTTATAATAGTTGCGGTAAGGATTGTCCAGAGCGGACGGCCACGGCACTTACTCTACAGAGTTGCCTATTAATAACCCCTACCTTCGGTTAATCTCTGCGTCTTTCCCACGGCATCAAAATAGCCATGATAAGCATGAGGAGAAGGATATGGTGCAGGA
>DASWTP010000160.1:0-1509 GCA_036402075.1 Chryseosolibacter sp.
AGGAGTACCTCGTTCCCGAGAATCGTACTATCCTCATCATCGATCCTAAAGCTGAAAATCTATGAGAACTCTAAAAATATATTCGCTGAGCCTGCTAGTGGCAACAGCGCTCTCTGCAGAAATCTTCGCACAGACAATCACAACACCTCCGCCTCCGGGGAAGCCGAAAGATTTCAAGCTTCCGGAAAAGAAGTCGTTGAAACTGGACAATGGACTAACCGCAACGTTAGTTCCTTACGGAGCGATTCCTAAAGTCAACATTAACGTCATTATCAAAACAGGAAATATTCACGAAGGTGAGAACGAAGTGTGGCTTGCTGACCTTGCGGGAAACTTAATGCGGGAAGGAACTGCCACGATGGATTTCACAACGATGGCGAAGAAAGTCGCAGCGATGGGAGGTCAGTTGAATGTTGGAGTAGGTCCCAATCAAATGACCGTTTCAGGTTCTGTGCTTTCTGAATTTGCTCCTGATCTTATCAGAATCATGGCGGATCTGGTGATCAATCCAGCGTTCCCGGCAAAAGAGCTCGATAGACTGAAAAACGATTTGAAGAGACAGCTTTCCGTTGACCAAAGTGTTCCGCAGAATCAGGCTACAGCGAAATTCAGATCGATCCTGTATAAGGACCATGCGTACGGAAGAATCTATCCCACGGAAGCGATGATCGATTCATATACGCTGGAGAAAGCGAAAGCCTTTTATGATGCTAATGTCGGAGCGAAACGCACGGTGGTTTACGCGGTTGGAAAATTCAACGAAGCGAATGTGCGCAAAGCAATTGAGGAGTCGTTCGCAAAATGGAAGGCTGGTCCAGACGTAAATTACCCGGTAGCAACGCCAGTGAAATCTGCAGAAGTTGCGATGATCGACAGACCAGGTGCACCGCAGACAACAGTCATCCTTGGATTGCCCACCCTGGATCCATCGAAGCAGGATTTTCTGCCACTTCAGGTAACGAACTCGCTACTGGGAGGATCGTTCGGATCGCGCATTACGAAAAACATTCGCGAAGACAAAGGGTATACGTATTCACCTTTCAGTACAGTGAATGCAGGCTACCGCGCGGCCATCTGGTATGAACAAGCTGACGTAACCACCGAGCAGACTGGCGCTTCACTTCAGGAAATTTCCAAAGAAATCAAACGACTCCAGACCGAGAAGCCTTCCGATGAAGAAGTAAAGGGCATCCAGAATTACGAAGCCGGAATTTTTGTCCTGCAGAATTCGACTCGTGGTGGAATTATTAATCAGCTCAATTTCCTTGATGTGCACGGGCTCCCGGATTCATACCTGACCGATCGCGTAAAAAACATCTACCAGATCACGCCAGAAAAGATCCAACAGGTGGCAAAAGACCATTTTAAATACGAAGACATGACGCTCGTACTCGTAGGCGATAAAAAAGTGCTCGAAAAGCAAATTAAAGAGCATCAAAAAGCGTTAAAGGTTAAATAACCAATCGATTCTCTAAACGCGGAGAGTTATTTGTTTACAGGGTGAAGCCA
>DASWTP010000161.1:0-24433 GCA_036402075.1 Chryseosolibacter sp.
GTAATCACCGCGCTTAACCCGTTCAAGTGGTACCGGTAGGATCACTTCCTGCTCCGAGCCGATGGTAACACCCTGGATCTTTTCGGCATCCTTGTAACTGAAATAGGTACGCAGCGGTTTATAGCCAATCACGTGGCAAACAATAAACCATCGTCCGGCACGGTTCACAGGCGGAGTTACATATACCAGATCGTTCCCAACGTAGGGGCGAAACTGATTTGCACGATCGCTTTCCTGCAGCCGGATCATGCCGGTAACAGGATTGCCAGTGGACTCATTCAATAGTTTAAAGACAAACGGCTTTCCTGCAGGCTTGGCAGGTTTCTCAATAGCCTCCGTTGGTTCGAGGGGAAGCGAGTCGGATTTGATGATGTCATTGTTGATGGAAGCAACATCAGACGGGCTGACATCGACTGCACCATTGGATTGACTGATGGTTGTGGTTGAAGGCGGTTCAACCCTGACTGGCTTCACGTCAGTCGCGGGGGTGCTTGCTACCGGATTTGGTGCGGTGTAGCCACCAAGTGATCCCTGGAAAATCCAGGCATCGCGAAATCCTTCTCTTCGAATGTCGTTGAGCGTTGTTGCAGCCTTCGTTTTGTCAGCTGACACGCGTACATACACATAGTAGAACTTCTTCTCGGCATTATAGCCATAAATTGCCGGATAATTCAATTCATGCGCACGCAACGTAGCACGTTGAGCATTACTCTCAACTGCATACGCCCCGATCACCACATAAAACGGAAGTTGTTGTCCATCTAATTTTAAAGCCACTAATAGACAGAACAAGAAAACGAGGGTGTTCCGAATCATAAAGATTCGAAATTAGTAAAATCCAGAGAATTGTCAATTTGAAAGAATTTCTACTTCAACCCGCACGTTCTCCTGGGCGCGGGCTGCATGCTTGTCGTGGAGGGGCTTTTTACCGCCCCACGCCTTCACTTCCATCCGGCTTTCTTCAATTCCGTTGGAAATCAGGTATTGTTTGATGGATTCTGCGCGCTCCTCCGATAATTTCTTTGCTGAGCCGTAACCATCGTTTGTTCCCGTGAGGGTAAAAAAATTGTTGGTTTCGCCCATGGTAATAATTTTTCCGCTAGCGTTTCCATTGGTGTGCCCGTGAATCTTAATTCGATAGGTTGGATTCTCCTTCATCATGTCAAGGAGGTTGTTAACTTCGAATTTCGATTCGGGCCGCATCACCGCTGCGTCCTTAAAAAAGAAGACGTTATACATCACGGCAATGTCTCCTTTCCTTAACCTCACCAGGTCGAACGGTATTACAATGTTCCCTTCCTGATCCAGGGCCAGGCTCTGCTCCGGGCTCTTGAAGTCGAACTCAACCTGCGCTTTGCGATATCCGAAAGCTTCACACACGAACGAAACGCTGCCCGATTTCCCTGCTGGAGCAGAAACTTTCACAGGTGTATTCCCCTTATAGGACGCCATCTTCCTTGATTTTTCAGTATCGATAACTTCAACCTCCCCTTCGACCTGCTTACCATCCACTGCGCGGAAAAGGTTGAATACAAAATTTTTGGAGGCAACTTCTTCGTCTGTCAGCTTGGTTTCCGTTAGCTCCGGTTTCGTGTCAACTTTTGGCACATCCTCATGTGCGATGACAGAATCTTTTGGTGCTTGTTCTGGTTCTTTGTGCTCTTGCGGAGCTATGAGCGAAAGTGGTTTTTCGGTTGCAGGATTTATATCTGTGCCAGGTGAGTCGGCTGCACTGTTTTTTCCAATGGCACCGTTGTAAACCCAAGCGTCAGCATATTGTGTCTCCTTTCTTAGGCGAAGGGCTTCTGCGATGGCAGCGTTGCGATCTGGGGTTGTCAGCACGTATACGTAATACAAATTACGGCTGGGGTTCAAATCAAACTGCGCATGGTGATTCATGGCGTTTGCCTGCTGTGTAAACTTAACTGCATTTTTTTCGATCGCAAATGCACCGATCACAACGTAGTTTGGATATGCAGGGAACAGTTTCAATGGACGCGCGATGGCAGGCTGAAGAAACAGAAAAGTAAAAAGCAGACCTACCCGTGCAAAAAGTATGAATTTCTTCATAGCACAATGGTTCTTTGGTGAATGTGACAGAAAGGTAGCGAAAAGACTTAAGAAATTAAAATACAGGGAGTTGGCATCAACCCACTTCCACTCCCAAAACCGCGCGACAGGCCTTCTGCACGCATCGTGCAATTGACTTTACTTTCCAACCACCTCAAACTTGCGTTCAAGGCTGTGGCCCTGCTCATCAACCAGTGTGATGGTGTGCTGACCTGTACCAGGGCTGATTGGCAAATGGTGCGTTTTCCTGGTTTCCCCTAGGTATTCGCCATCCAGGTGCCAGTAGACAGTAGCCGAAGGGTTGTGATGGGCAAGCTCAAACACAGCGCTGCCGGGATTTCCTTCAATATCACGAGGAATAAAAAGCCTGGCATTTTCTTTCGGGTAAATCAAGTCCATCGCGGTGCGGGTCACAGCCGGGGCGCAGTCTTTCCGAAAAGGAGGAAGTGTTTTGTAGGATAAATACTTCGAGCGAAAATAGAATTCCTGCACGGGCGGCAACACAAACCACGGCACATGCACCATCGATGCCAGGGGAGCACAATCGCTGTGCAACTGGTGGCCGTGGTCCTTTGTCAGGTGCACCGTTTTGTGATACGGGCACACTTCGGTTTCTAAGCCAGCTTTCTGAATGAGCACCGTGTCGCCTTCCGGGCAAAGGCCAGAAAGGCGGTGTCCGCTCTGTTTACATGTAATGACAGTATGCATTTCAGGCAAAGGTTTTTTAAACCACGTTGTGGCAGGGAGCTGTGAGAAAATATCGAACATGAGTGGAGATGCCGACTCAGTTCCCGTCAAGCCCGGCCGTCCTTCACCATCTGCGTTTCCCACCCACACCCCCACCACATACTCTGGTGTAACGCCAACGGCCCAGCCATCGCGCAGGCCAAAGCTCGTCCCTGTTTTCCATGCAATTCTTTTTGAACTGCTGAAGTGTTTCCATCCGCTTTGTTCGCCCGGCCGGTAAAGCTCTTCCAATGCATCGAAGGTAAGGTAGATCGAGGCTGCGCTAAGCCACGAATGTTGCTCATGGACACGAAGTGAATCAGCCACGTTAACGTAACGCAGCGGGTGGAAATCACTTCTGGCATACCGGTTATTTCCCGCTGACTGAAAGTAGTTGTTGAGCGTCCGGGCCATGGAAGCATACATGCCAGTAATATCAAACAGCGTACCTTCAGCGCCACCCAGGATCAGCGACAATCCGTAGTGATCCGGTTTTTCTACAAGCGTACTCATTCCCATATTCGTGAGCAAGCTGTGAAACTTTTCATATCGGAAATCTTTCAACATCTGCACCGCGGGAACGTTCAGTGACCTTATAAGGGCCTGGTCAGCATGCACTGCACCATCGTATTGTTTGGTAAAATTTTTCGGTGCGAAGCCGTTAATCATCAGGGGTACGTCAGGCAAGAGCGTTCTCGGAAGAAGTTGTCCCTCGTCAAGCATGGCGGCATAGAGAAAAGGCTTTAAGATACTTCCCGTACTTCTTGGGGCGGCCGTGACATCAACCTCACTCTGTATTTGTGCGTTGACAGTGGATATATTACCGGCATAAGCGATGACATTGCCTGAGTTTACCTCAGCCACAAGCGCTGCAGCGTTAAAGACCTGATTCCCACTTAAACGAGCGTGGTGATCAGTAATGATCTGCTCAATTCGCTGCTGCAGATCTTTGTCAATGGTCGAAACAATTTTTTTATTCGAGAAGCCGTCCCGCTCCATGCGGATAAGCAGGTGGCGGGCGTTGCGCGGCAGTGGCTGAGGTTCCGCAGGTATGTCTTCCGCCATCGCCAGCTCGCAGGTAAAGGCATCGATCTTCCCGGCATCCTTTAATTTTTGCAGCAGCCGATTTCTTTTTGCCTTCAAGAGTTCACGGTTTTTTCCGGGGTGAATGAGAGCAGGCGCGTTTGGCAAAACCGCAAGCAAGGTAGCTTCAGCCCACGACAAATTTTTCTGATCAGATCCGAAATATCGCCAGCATGCAGCATCGAGTCCCACCACATTGCCGCCAAACGGAGCGTGAGATGCGTACATTGCAAGAATCTCATTTTTCGAATAACGAAGTTCGAGGCGGGTTGCCAGTATCATCTCGATTGCTTTTTCAAACACTGTGCGTGACTGCCCTTTGCGGGAAAGTCGGATCACCTGCATGCTAAGGGTGCTACCCCCACTAACAATTTTGCCTTCGCTGAGATTCTGCCGGATGGCGCGGGCGAATGAAAAAGGGTCAACACCAGGATGGTTCCAGAAGCGTTTGTCTTCGAAGGTGACGAGGGCCTCGGAAAACTTTTCTGAAACGGAATCGTTTTGGGGGAATCGCCACTGGCCGTCACCTGAAATTGTTGAACTGAGCAACGTGCCATCAGACGAAGTCAGCACGGTTGAGTACGGATCATTGAACAGTTTTTCAGGAAGGGAGAAGCAATAAAGAATAATGCTGGCGATAAAAAGGATCCAAAAGATCCTCCACCGCCAACGCATGGTCTTAAGCCAGAACCAGAATCGTGCAAGCATCTTTGTTTTACATTCCTCCCCTACTGCAATGAAGGTTGCCGTGAAGTTCGCGCTCCCTCACGGCAACCGTCAAATCTTATTCGGAAACTTGCTTTGTTACGGCAACCGTCTGACCTTTTGTTCGCGCATAGATGGTGCGATCATACATGGCCTCACAACTCACGGCAGGCAAGTAGTACGTTCCTGCATAACTTGCCGTCAGGAGCACCTGGAATGTTTTGCGTCCATTGGCAGGCAAATCAAAATAGGAGTACACCCTGTCGTCACGGATGTCCTGGTAGGTAGGCACATCACCGCCCAGTCGCTCCTCTGAATCATCGAGACGAAGGTTGTTAATTTCCCATCCTGAAGGAAAGATTTGATTCAATGCAAGATTCTTGTAGTGACCTTTGGTTCCTGCGTTGGTGATCGTAACGGACGCGATAAACTCGGTGCCCTGCTCAAGTGAGGTAACGTCCACCGGATTTCCATCAGTGTCAGCATAACTTACGCTAACGCTGAGGTTCGAAGCTTCTTCTTTTTCTTCGCCACGAGACGGGGTGCCTTCCGTGATCAGTCGCACAAATAACACGCCTTTGCTTTCACTCTGCACTTTTAATGCGGCAGCTTTCGCGCCATCGATCGGAAGCTCGACCTGGGCGATCGGCAATTCGGTCGATGCAGTTACCTCTTTTCCATTGAACTCGTAACTGAATTTCAGTTCACCCCGCTTCTCTGAGCTCGCAAATAAGGCAGCTGATTTCAGGCACCAGGCTACAGTTTGTGTGCTCATCCAACTGTTGTTGTCACTTAGTCCAGCAGAAATGTCTTTCATCAATTCGAATCCCTTTGTTTTCTCTCCTAATAAAATGAGTGTCTCGAGAATAATGGCCTTGTCGCGTTCGTCAGAGCCGTACGAGTAAGCCATTTCCTGATAAGGCTTCACCAATGTCGGAAGGTTCGCAATAATTTTTTTCGCGGCTTCTTCCTGGCCGGCTTTTGCATATGCTGCCGCGAGCATCCATGCCGCTGTTGGCGGAAGATTTCCCTGTTCGCGAAGCTTGTTCATCGCACCCATTTCCGGATCGCCTGCAACGGCCAGCGTATACAAGCGGTACGCCTGGATCAGTTCGCTGCTGGAGTATTCGCGATTTTTACGCCAATCTTGCGCACGCGCCTTCTGAAATTTTTTCCAGCGTCTGATCATTTCATTGGGAACGAGGTAGCCTTTTGCTTCTGCTTCCACCAGGAAATGTCCAGCGTAGGTTGACGACCAGCTGTCGTAATCCTGCATTCCCGGCCAGTACGTAAAACCTCCATCGCGATGCTGGAATGATTTGAGGCGTTCGATACCTGCTCTCACATTCCGCTGCATCACGGCCGATTCATTTTGTGTGACAGGTTTGATCTGATCAATATAAAGTTGAGGGAATACGGATGACGTTGTCTGTTCCACGCATCCGTACGGGTAGGTGATGAGGTATCGCAGACGCTGGCCTAGGTTGATCGGAGGCATGGACGAAATTTCCAATGTAGCAGAATTTGTTCCCGCCATTCCAACGGGCGTTACATTTGACGTCCACGTCTTACCAGCCTCGATAAGACCTTCCACGACACGCGTCAACGGTGGATTTGCATTCCGCACGTCAATCTCAATTTGATCCCTTGCGGAATATGAACCAGAAGTTGCAATCACTTCCACTTTACCAACCCCAAGGAGGCTTTTCACCGATAAGTCGAAATCAACAGTCACATCTGAACCTGACATGGCAACAGTTTGCGAAGTTGTGAGCGTTTGAATCGGTCCGCTGCTCTTTACTTCCACTTTTACGTTCTTGATGTTTTTTTCCATCGAGAAAATGGTGACGGGAAGTTTTAGTTTTTCATCAGGACCGAGTACGCGTGGCAGCGTTGCCAGCACCATCAGCGGCTTGCGCACCGGGGTCGCCTTCTCAGCCGAACCATAGGCACCTTCGTAGCCAGCAACTACCATCGTTTTCACCGAGCCGATGTATTGTGGCATTTTAAAAGAATGCTCGTTACTTCCGCCACTCAGCGTGAACGGCCCAAAGTACTTCACCACAGGTTTGAAACGGTTCGCCTTTGCATCGTCATCCTTTCCTTTCATTTCGTCATCACCACCCACTGCGAGCAAGCGTTCAAGGCGAGAGCCAAACGCACCCATCACATCATTGTACATATCCCACGTCTTCACACCCAATGCTTCGCGGGCATAGAAGCGTTTCCACGGATCAGGGGTTTTGAAACGGGTAAGATCCAGCAGGCCCTCATCCACCATTGCGATGGTGTATGTCATCTTCTTTTTTGTTTTCTCGGAGATCCTGATCGTTACTTCCTGGCCGGGCTCGAGCACATCAGGCATCTCGATCACGGGCTCGAGGTGCGTTTCAGGGTCTTCGACACCGATCGGAATAACACCGTATGTCCGCATGGGGAGGTCGTTCACCGTTTGCGAATGTGGCTGCAGCGCTGTGATGTGGACGAACACATTCGGTGTCATCGCACGTGTCACTTCAAAAGAGAAAGGGTTGTCGCCCTTTTTGGTTTCCACCCAATAGCTTTCAATCACGCGGCTTCCGTTCTCAATGCTTACCAATGCACGACCTTCGCCACTGCCAGGGATCATCACACTTGCCTTTTCTCCGATGTTATAGACTGGCTTGTCAGAATTGAATGATAGCATGGTTGCTCCATCTGCACCTGGTCGTGCGCGGCCCGCCCATCCCGGCCAGTCAATGTAAACAACTTTTGCTGTACGATGCCCGGACACAGGATCGTATGCTCTTACCATAAAGCGCCCCCACTCCGGATACTTTACCTTGAATTTCCACGTACCTTTTCCGTTGACGGTGCGAATCTCATCTTTCTGGATAAGGGTTGCGTAATCGTCAGCCAGGTAGGTGGAATTTTCGGGACCCGTTTCCCACCAGTTGCGCCAGTTGACTTTGTAGATAGCGACCTCCACGTTATTTCGAGAAACACCCTGGCCATTGGCGTCCAGCGTGACAACGTCTACAGTGTGTGTTGTATCGGTGAGGAGCATGCCCCGCGCTTTGTCTCCCGGTGGAAGCCGGATGCCGGTGAATGATTCGAATGGATAATAGGGAATGCTGAACCGGTCAATCGAGAAATTACCGCTTTCTTCAAATGCTTTTCCCCGGAACACAGCGTTCAGCACACCAGCCGCGCCTTCGACCGGTTGCAAGGTTGCGTTGACTTTGGCTTTACCTTCTTCATCCACGTAGCCATCAAAAATGCTTTGCACTTCACTGCTAAAATTCAGGCTTGGGTCTTCAAAGGTATAGTCTGGGTATCGGGCAAATTTCGTTTCACCTGGTGTGAGTACCACCTCAAACTGTGCTTGCAGATTTCGGCCAGGCGCGCCATGAAGCCAGTTGATTTGGAGGTCGCCCGATACCGAGTTACTTGACGTGGTTAGTTTGTCAACGCCAAAATCGAGATTGATCTTAAGCCTGTTAGGTTTAACGGTTTCAATTTTGATCGGATTTGAAAATTCAGCTCCGCCAACTTTCACACGTGCTGTCCAGTCACCCGTTGGTGCATCGGAGCGCGTGGCCGTCCCGAATTTATAGAATCCATTCTCCGAACTTGATCGCACTAACCGGTTGGCTACCTGGCCTTGAGGATCCTGGAGCTCGAGGACAACGGGGTGGTTGTCGGGCAGCAAGTTCATCTTGTCTTGCAATATAAAGGTGAGGTACAGTGAGTCGCCTGGACGCCACACGCCACGATCACCATACAAAAATCCTTTCAACCCTTTTGTAATGCGCTCGCCACCCACATCGAAATTACTGATCGAAAGCGATTCGCCTTCAAACAATTTCAAATATCCGCGCTGGTTGCCATTCTTTGCTACAAGAACGAATGGTGACGCCTTGGAACTAATCACAGCTTTACCATCAGTTCCGGTGGAGGCGGTGCCGATCACCTGCTGCTGGAAATCGTAGAGCTCCAGGTTTACACCGGTAATGGGCTGAGTTGTTTTGAGGTCAGTTACAAAAACATGCGTATTGCCATCGCCCCCACGCTTGGCGACAATGCCAAGATCAGAAGCAATGATGTTACGCTTAATGGTCCGGTCTGCTCGATAATAAGAAGAGTGACATGGGTTTTCACGCTGATTCCAATCGTAATCCTCATCGTAATAGTACTCTTCGTATGAATCCCAGTAGCTGCTTTCGTTCTCCGGTTCATCGTAGTTCTCTTCTGAATCGAAAGCTGAGCTATTGTTTGCGCCACCGTCATCTTCGTCTTCGGCACACTCATAGGCGATGTAAGACTTCCGGAAACCGATCCGGACCTGGTAGATGGCGCCCGGCTCAGTGTTGATCAGGGTGGCGAGATCGAGCGTGAATCGATTCCACCGTCCAAAATCATTGAGGCCCGAATTTTCCAGCGAAATTGTTTTATTCAGTACCGGTTTACCCACCCTTCGGAGTTCTGAGTTTCCTTCATAGTTGTTGACCTGGAGGAACTGAAGCACGTTCTTTTCAAAGATCCTCACGATTTGAACATCAACCGACTTCAGATTGACTGCTTCAAACGGCATAATGAGGCCGTCCGAGCTGGGAAGAATATTTCCTTTGCCGGTAAATCTGACCGCTGGGTTCAGCTGTTCGAAGACCAGGTCATATGTTCCGCCTTCAGAAAGCTTGTAGTCGAGAATGTTTTTGATACCGCCCTCAATAGTCAACGTGCGCGTTCCGGTTTGCCGTACAGGCGGATAGACTTTTATTTCATTGTCGCGGATTTCATAGTCGAGGCTTTCGAGGCCATTGATGGAGATCAGTCCTGCAACGTTTTGTTTCTCATTGAGTGGATCGGAAAACTGAATAACCACATGCTGGTTTGCGCTTTGCTCAACGCGAACGTTCATGACCTTAAAATCGCCCAGCGCAGGAATTTCAATTTCGCGGTTATCCTGTTGATCAACTGAAAGATGTTTCCCGTTAATGGCGAGGTTTACTTTGCTGGCAGCCTCTTTGCGCTGCACTTCTTCTACAACGAAACTGTGCTGACGCCCTTCACCCTGGTGAGTCCATGTTACTTTAAGCGATTTACCATCCTGCATGGCTTCAATCATCTTTTCCACCGCCCCGTCTTCAGCGAAGTCGGAAGTAGACAACATGCCCTCAACTTTTTGGCGTTTTAGGTCGGTTTTTACATACGGTTTAATGTTATCAATGGAGACTTCAAAGTTAAGCGGGATTACCTGGAAAGTATACTCAAAGGTTTTAAGCTCGGACGGAAGTTCGGGCAAGAGCTTGCTCAGAAAGAATTCAACTTCGTAAACCTGGCCTGACGTCATCCGTGAGTCGGGTCTGAATTCAACGGTTCGCGCGTCAAGCCAAACGGTTTTTCCCTTTACCGATGGTTTGAAATCGAAGAGTGACACCGAAGATTCCTGTCCGACTAAGGTAGAGTCGACTGCATCTTCCGCCAGTACAATTCTGACCGCAGATCCGGATGCGATGACGCCCGAAGTAAACGAGGAAATGTACTGACCAAACGCAGGATTGAGAAATGTTTCCGTGGGCTTGGTTCCTTTTGACTTGGTGATGTAAAACACACCTCCAACAAAAACAGTGAGAACGATTGCCGCTAACGCAATCTTCTTCCAGGGTAGGGTTTTCATTTGTGCGGGGTTAGGAAAATTAGAAATGCAATATCATTGAATTGGTATGGTTTTTTAAGTTTTTGGTGGAAAAAATTAACTTGCACCCATCTTTCGGGTACAACCTAATTACCTGATATCCTGAAACTTCACAATGAACGAATTTCTCGACCAAGTCTATTATCACAACACCGTTCGCGACTATCTGACTGTTGCCGGAATCATTCTTTTTAGTATTCTGATCCTGCGTGTTTTTAAACGCATCTTCATAAACCGCCTTCGGGCGCTGGCCGCCAGGACCGAAGGAAAAATTGACGATTTCATAATTGATGGGATTGATCGTTTCGGATTGCCAGTGATTCAGTTTTCCGTTATCTATTGGGGGCTAAACTTTCTGGATCTTTCTTCCCGGGCGGAAGACGTGATCAAAATAGCAACGACCATTGTCGTCACGTATTTTATACTTCGCTTTCTTTCTTCCGTGATTCTCCTTGTCCTGCAGTCGCACATCCTCAAGCAGGAACATGGCCAGGAAAAGATAAAACAACTTGGCGGCCTGATGCTCGTCATCAATATTGTGATCTGGGTTCTGGGGATCATTTTCGTTCTGGAGAACGTAGGTCAGGATGTGAGCACGCTGGTGGCTGGTCTTGGGATCGGTGGTATAGCCATCGCGTTGGCTGCACAGAATATCCTTGGTGATCTCTTTAACTATTTTGTTATTTATTTCGACAGGCCTTTTGAAGTGGGCGACTTTATTGTCGTTGACGATAAGTCTGGAACTGTGGAGTACCTCGGGATAAAGACGACTCGCATCCGAAGCATTTCGGGTGAGCAAATCATTATCGGGAATTCAAATCTGACGGGATCGCGCATCCACAACTTCAAAAGACTTATCAATCGAAGAATCGTTTTTACGATCAATGTCGATCACCGCACCCCGCTCGACAAGATGAAACTAATCCCGGGATTGCTAAAGACTATTGTCGAGCAGCAAAAGCCCGTTTTGTTTGACCGGGCACACTTTGCGTCTTTTGGCGACTGGAGTCTGAAATATGAAGTCGTTTATTTTGTACTGGATGGCGACTTCAATAAATACATGGATATCCAGCAGAACATCAACTTCCGGATCAAGGAAGTTTTAGAGCAAAACGGGATCTTCATTGTTTCGACTCCGCATACATCGCTGATACCACAACCACCCGCACCTGCGGAGGGCGAAATCAAGAAATAAAAAAAGGCTCTGCTTCACGGATGAAGCAGAGCCAGGAGCCCATCATTGTTCTGCACATCTGTTGTGCACACAACATGTGTCAAGATTACGACAGCATTGATCTGAAACCAATCTGCGCTTAAAGGAAACCGAAATAATCCGGGGGCATTTCGCCTGCAATTATCCGGTTTTCCCTGTGGTTTCTTCTGGAAAGGCATCAGGAAGGGTGAACACTATACCCTATTTTTCGTAGACTGAAAAATGTGGTATTGCATGGTAGCGATATTTTCGGGTATTTTCATGAAAATACTCGTTGCCGCGTGAGGAACTTCGGTGCTTTAATAGTTGACGATCACGACCTGGTGCGGCATGGCACAGGCCTCGTTTTGAAACAACATTTTCCAGATGTTAGAATCCATGAGGCCGGTAATAGTGACGAGGCGTTCAAAATTCTGGACAGGCACAAAGTTGATATTGTATTGCTGGATATTGGACTTCCGGTAGTAAGCGGAGTTGAGATAGCAGCAAGAATACTCCGAGATTACCCAAATTCCAAAGTGCTTATCGTAACACAATACAGTGGAGAGGCGATGATTAAAAATCTTTTCAGGGCGGGGGTGCACAGTTTTTTTTTCAAGAACAGCGGCTCGCGTAGCATTAAAGAAGCTATTCTCGCTGTATTAGCTGGCGATCATTACATACCTGAAAACCTGAAGTCAACACTTATCCCATCGAGCCACATTCCTGCCATCGTGTTCAGCAGGCGCGAAGCTCAAATCCTCGTCCATCTTAAGATGGGACGGTCAAGCAAAGAGATCTCGAAGCGCTTGAAGCTTACCGAGTACACGGTGAACAGTTACCGCGAAGACATGCTTAGGAAAACCAACACGAGCAATGTGGCCCAGTTGATCTCCTATGCGTATGAGAATGGAATCCTTGGCTAAGTAATTTTAACTGACAATACAACGCGATGACCTTTTTTTAATCGATCCTGTTTTATTATCGCTCCAATAAATGCAGCGCGTTTTGCAATGTTCGCCATGCCCATTCCCTGCCGATTTTTTCGCTCCGCATACTTTTCACCGTCATCCTCGATGGCGATAGACAAACCTGAGTCGTCCTCCCAGTCGATGTGAACCGAGATGCTCCATGCCGATGAATGTTTGACTACGTTCGTGAGCAGTTCCTGTGTGATTCGAAACAGGTTCAGCTTATACTTTTCGTCAAGGGCAAACGGGCGTCCACTTTGGACAAACGTTACCTGTGTACCTCGATAGCGATCCAGTTTGTGGCAAAGTTCGCGAATGGCGAAAGCAAGATCCACCTGGTCGAACATCTGCCCTGAGATATTCCAAACATTATTGCGAATCGATTCGATCACCATATTGAGATTCCTTCGAATCCCGATCAGGCGATTTTCACCTGAAGGACTTAGCGATCCCGCCTCCTGGCCGAGTACTTCCAGGTCCATGTAAATGATGCTGAGGAGTGTGCCTAACTCATCATGCAACTCAGCCGAAATCCGACTCCGCTCACGTTCAATGATGGCGCTCTCGACCGAGAATGCTTCCTTATCAATCTCCTTTCTTGCGTCCCGAATCTGTCTGCGCAGATGCCATAACTGCCAAAGCAGAAAGCTGAGGAAATTCAGGGTCAGCGCGAGCAGGATCAATGCAACGCTTGCGTTGTTTGGTATCATAGAAAGTCGGAGATTAGGGTTAATTCACGTGAGGATCATTCGTGAACTGCGTCAATGAAAGTACTTTTGTTAATCGGAATTCTAATGATGGTTCAGGAACTTTCTTTCAAAGAAAAACAGCTCCAGCATCAGCGTGTAAAAGGCGCCTATGAAGAGAAAGAAAAAATTATTCAGCAATACTTTACTGCCAAAGGCCTCCCATATAAAGGGTTTTCGCTGTTCATCCGTGCGTTCAAATCCGAAGGCACTGTTGAAGTATGGATAAAACCTTCCGGTGGCTCAGCCTACACCTTGCTGAAAAGTTACCCCTTTTGCGCCACCTCTGGTGAGCTTGGCCCCAAGCGTAAGGAAGGTGACATGCAAATACCGGAAGGGGTCTACTCGCTGAACCATTTCAATCCACAGTCCAATTTCCATTTGTCATTGGGCGTGAGCTATCCGAACGCTTCCGACAAAATATTGAGTGACAAGAAAAGTCCAGGAAGCGCTATCTACATTCATGGTAATTGCGTTACGATCGGGTGCATTCCCATCACCGATGACAAAATCAAGGAACTTTACATTCTTGCCGTTGAAGCGCGAAACAACGGACAGAAAAATATTCCGTTACACATTTTCCCAGCGAAACTTAGTGACAGTGGAATAAGAACACTGGAAACTAACTATTCCGGTTCACCACACGTAGAGTTTTGGCGTAACCTAAAATTGGTGTTCGATGATTTTGAAAAAACCAAGACGTTGAAAAACGTGAAGGTTAATTCAAGGGGTGAGTATTATTTCTAATTCTTTACCAACCAGTTTAATGAGAGTACTCCATATACAGGCTATTAAGAGCCGGGAAAATGCCCGTACATCTGATTCCTCCCTTGAAAGTTCTGCGAATCGCTGATCTGGAAAAATCAGGAATGAAAAGCTTTTCAATTACCTGGTGGGCAAAACCTTATGAATGATGAGGGAATCTTATCGAGCACGTCATCCTATAATGGTACCCGGTAAACGCAGTTAGCCTCAAATGTTAACTGATACGTTCGATCATTCAACCATCAATTGACTGCTTTTAGCATTGACGACAGGCGGAAAATTTTAAAAAAAGGCGCATATTGATGCGCCTCTAAGTTAAACTCTCGCTTCCGCTTTGTTCATGACGCGTGTCTGCACCTGAATCGATTCGTGGTGGATCAGCTTCAACAAATCATTGGTGAATTCAGGGTCCAGTCCCATTGCCTTCCCTAATGAAATGCGGGTGGCGATGATCTCTTCCCAACGGCTCACCTGAAGAATGGTAACGTTGTTCTCTTTTTTGTACTGACCGATCTTCTCCGAGATCTTCATTCGCGCAGAAAGCTTCTGCATGATCTCATCATCAAGCTGGTCGATCTGCTCACGCAAAATGCTGAGCGTATCTTTGAACATCTTGTTATCAGACGACACCGCGCGCACCACTAATCCGTCAATAATCTTGCTTAATGCGGCTGGCGTCACCTGCTGTTTGGCGTCACTCCATGCTGCATCTGGGTTGATGTGACTCTCAATCATGAGTCCGGCCATGTCGAGGTCAAGCGCTTTTTGAGAGATCAGTGCAATCAGGTCGCGTGTTCCAGCGATGTGGCTTGGATCGCAGATGATATCAAGCTCAGGAACTCTCGTTTTTAACTCGATAGACATGTCCCACATGGGTGCGTTTCTGAACGGACCTTTTTCAAACGAAGAGAACCCTCTGTGGATGGCGGCCATCTTGGTGATGCCGGCTTTGTTCAGTCGTTCGAGCGCTCCGATCCAGAGTTCAAGGTCAGGGTTAACCGGATTTTTCACCATCACCGGGATATCAACGCCCTTCAGCGCATCGGCCACCTCCTGCACGGAGAATGGGTTCACCGTTGTTCTGGCGCCCACCCAAAGAATATCGACACCGGCTTTCAGGCAGGCTTCAACATGGGCAGCGTTCGCAACCTCGGTTGTCACTGGCAAGCCAGTTTCTTTTTTCGCCTGGATCAGCCATTTCAAACCTTCTTCTCCTGCGCCTTCGTACTGGCCAGGACGGGTGCGGGGTTTCCAGATACCCGCTCTTAGTGCGTGTACCTTGCCCGTTGCGGCAATTTGTTTTGCGGTGGCCACCATCTGGTCTTCGGTTTCAGCGCTGCAAGGCCCGCTGATAATAACAGGTTTGCTGGCGGTGGGTAACCAGGATGAAATCGATTCGAGTTGCAATGCCTTCTTCATAAAGTCAAAATCTAAATTTACGGATATTATTTTTCAGTTATTGGTGTAGGTTTCTGTTTCAATTCAATCCCTTCCAGGGTCTTGCGGATCTTGTTTGCTTGCGTCATGATCTTGTGAAGTTCTTTTGTATCGCGCTTCATCAGATGATACTGGAAGCGTTGCAAATGCATGATGTATTCCAGCAACGCCTGGCTCAGGTATTCCGCGTTCTGTTCGAAGATCGGAGCCCACATGTCGGGCGAACTTTTGGCAAGGCGCACCGTTGAGGCAAAACCGCTTCCGGCAAGGTTGAAAATATTTTTTTCGTCTTGCTCGATATCCAAGACCGTCTGGCCCAGGAGAAACGAGCTTACGTGCGATAAATGCGACACATAGGCAACATGTTTATCGTGTTCGATCGGGTCCATAAAAATTGTTCGCATTTCGAGCGCAGCGAAAATCTGCTGCCCGAGCTGCAATGCTTTCACGGACGATCGTTCCTGCTCGCAGATGATATTCGTCTTGTTTTTAAACAATCCGCTGAAAGCAGCGTCTGGGCCCGAGTTTTCCGTTCCCGCGATCGGATGAGCCGCGATGAATTGCGCGCGCTTCGGGTGATGTTCAATCGCCTTGCAGATCTGCGATTTTGTGGACCCCGTATCGACAATCACCGTTTGCGAACTGATCAAATCGAGCGCTTTCAGCAATACCGAACGGATGGCGTTCACCGGGATAGCAGTGATGACCAGGTCAGATTGTAAGACCGCTTCTTCCAATGGAAGGATTTCGTCAACAAGGCCGAGTTCAAGCGCACGGGCAGCATTGACAGGGTTTTGTTCGACACCTATCAGCGAGGTTGCCAGGCCTGCCTTTCGCAGGTCGATGGCCATACTTCCTCCGATCAATCCTACTCCAACAATAGTTGTCTTCATCTGCTTAGCGTTGATTGTTGCTTAGCGCCAACTTTGCGTTCAAAGTGAAAACTCTTTATCCGTTCCAGGGCTTCGTTCAATTTTTCAACTGTGCAGCACAAGGAGATCCGGATAAATCTTCTCCCCGCTTCACCGAAAATAAAACCTGGCGTAATAAACACTTTCGTCCCGTAGAGGATTTCGTCAATCCATTTTTCAACGTCCGGAATAGCTGCCGGAGCTTTCGCCCAAACGAACAGGCCCGACTGGTTCGCTGCATACGTACAACCAAGTTCATCGAGGATTTGTTTTGCAACTGCCTTGCGATCTGCATACATTTTGTTCAGCTGCGTGAACCATTCTTCACCGTTGTTCAGCGCTTCTGCGGCAGCATGCTGCAGTCCTAGAAACATTCCCGAATCCATGTTGCTTTTCACTTTCAGCACCGCATCTATAAAATCTCTTTTTCCAGCCACCCATCCCAAACGCCATCCGGCCATGTTATGCGATTTGGAAAGGGAGTTTAGCTCAAGCGCCACTTCTTCTGCTCCTTCAATTGACAGGATCGATATTGGCTCGTTATTCAGAATCATGCTATACGGATTGTCGTTCACAATGAGGAACTGATTTTTCCGCGCCAGGTCCACAAGCTCTTTCAACTCAGCCCTCGATGCAGTGCGGCCGGTTGGCATGTGCGGGAAATTGACCCACATCAGTTTCACTTTCGAGAGGTCACTGCTCTTGAGTGCTTCGATATCAATTCCCCAGTTTAATTCCTCTTTCAATGCGTACGGACGCAGCTTGGCTCCAACGAGATTTCCCACGGACGAATAGGTAGGGTAACCGGGGTCGGGAATAAGAACTTCTTCACCTTCATTGACGAAGGCCATAGCGATGTGCATGATTCCTTCTTTCGATCCCATGAGCGGAAGGATTGACGACTCGACATCCAGTGAAACATTGTATATGCGTTTATAAAAATCACCTATTGCTTTCCGGAACTGTGGGATGCCCTTGTAGTTCTGGTATCCGTGGTTAGCTGGATTCTTTGCCGATGCGATCAATGCATCAATAGCATTTACCGAAGGCGCCTGATCGGGGCTACCAATGCCAAGATTGATGACGCGGTGCTCAGGAGAATCGAGCGCACGCACTTCGGCAAGCTTCCTGCTGAAGTAGTATTCTTCTACACTGGCAATTCGTTTTGCGGTTCTAATAGTCATTTATCACTAATTAACTGTCGTTGGAAATGCACCTATTTATACTCGATTTTTCCTTTTCTGTATTCGCCAAGGACGTTGAGGTTTTTTACCTGGCGGAGAACCTGGCGCATAGCGGTATCGTAGTTTTTGCGTTTGGTCCATTCAACATCAATGTGAATGGAGTATTCGCTTGGCTTACCGATAATCGGTATCGATTGAATCTTCGTGAGGTTGATTGTGTTATTTTTGAACGTCATCAACGCTTCCGCAAGACTGCCGACTTCATTTGCAACTTCAAAACTCAACGAGGCCTTGTTACTGGCATCATCGTTATTGGTTCGTTTCGAAAGCACAAGAAACCTGGTGAAATTCTTTTTGTTGGTTTCAATTCTTTTTTCCAGGATCTGGAGGCCATATTTCTTTGCTGCGAATTCATTCGCAATGGCCGCTGTATTTTTCAATTTCAGTTCTTTAACACGCTTCGCAGACAATGCGGTATCATCGCTTTCACGAACCTCAACGTTCTTTAGCGCGTGGATGAACTCAGTACATTGCCGGATCGCCATCGGGTGAGACTCTATACACGTAATGTCTTCGAGTTTTACACCCGGCAATGCCAGCAGGTGCATGTGGATCGGCAAGTATAACTCACCGATGATGCTGAAGTGATAACTTTGCAAGAGGAAATAGTTCGGAAGTATACTTCCAGCGATGGAGTTTTCGATGGCCATCACGGCATAGTCTGAAGTGCCCTTCTCCAGGCTCTCACAGAGGGCGTGGAAGGACAAACATTCAACGGTTTGAATCGAAGTTCCGAAGTAGTTCATGGCTGCCACCTCGTGAAAAGATGTAGCGATACCCTGGATGGCCACGCGTACTTTGCCATTCTTCTCGGGGCGTCCACCTCGTTCGTTGCTTTCCTTCGCCTTCGTCACAGATTTTAGCCGCGAAGCGGAAAGTGTTTTTCGTCCGTTGATTTTAGTTTTCGTTTCCATCTACTGGTTGTCCTGTTTCACTTTCACTCCCTGGCGAAAGTGTGATCAAAAAAAAAGTCCCGGTTTTGCCGGGACTTCGAGTTATATTTTGTTTTCAACAACACATCACTCTTAGAGTCCCGTATGGGTCTTAAAGAAGTAATAAAAATAAAAGAATGTGTTGCTAAGTGCTTTCATCTCTTGTTCTTGCTGAGCTAAAGATAAACCTATTTTTTTACGACTTGCAAGCATGTAATCCAACTTTCATTAAAAATAATGGTAAAACTAATGCTTGTTAGGGATTTCAAACGTTGCCATTTCTCTGCCGATCATGGTTTTCTTTCGGCTTGAACTCCACCGGTACTCACCGAGGATGCCGTCTTTGCGGATAACGCGGTGGCATGGTATGAGGTAAGCAATGTGGTTTGAACCCACAGCCGAGCCGACTGCCTGCATCGCCTTTGCACTGCCAATAGACTGGGCGATTTGCTGATAGGTTGTTACTTCACCAGCCGGAATTCGAAGCAACGCCTCCCATACTTTCACCTGGAAATTTGTTCCTTTCACCAAAAGGTGCAGCTTATCACCAATCTTGTTCTCAAAAATCCTTTCGATGAAGGCACCGGTGATTGCTTCATCTTCATGAAAAAGTGAGTTATGCCAATACGCCTTCATCTCCTCTACTGCTTTTCTGGGTTCTTCATCGGACGACAAAAAAGAGAGCCAGCAAATACCTCGCTCCGTAGCACCGATCAATCCTATGCCGAATGGTGTCGGATGGAAACCATATTCAATCCGTAGACCCGAGCCGCGTGTTTTGTATTCCTGGGGTGTCATCGCTTCGAGCGTTGTGAAGAGATCGTACACGCGTGACTGGCTGGAAAGGCCTGCCATGTCGGCAGCTTCTATCAGGCTACGCGATTGCTGAAGTCTGTCCTTTAGAAAATCCACTGTCAGGAATTGAAGGAAACGCTTGGGACTGATCCCCGCCCATTCTGTGAACAAGCGTTGGAAGTGGAACGGGCTCAAATGAACTTTTTCTGCAAGCTCATCAAGGTCAGGCTGCTTCTGAAAATTATTCTCCAGATACTTAATGGCCTGTTCAATTCGTTGGTAATTGATATGGTGTTCTTGGGCTGTCACTGTCATACAAATATCGTGTTTAATCTAGATCAAAGTTCAATCGTGGATCATCAGATTTCAACCTGATTCTTGCGCACTCACGCACCGTCATGAAAAATAATCCCTAATGCCATTCTCACGCCAGACCGAACCGGGCTCACTCCGTGTTTCATCTTTGCCCGATAGTATCTTCTTGCTCCCTGCACTGGTCTGAAATTGGTCGTAAAGATGACCGCATCGCCCCGTCCGGGACTCAAGACTTCGGCTTTGGATTGCGCACGCGGAAGCTGCTCGACAAACACGAGCTCGCCACCGCGATGGTCAACTTCTGGCTCCGTTAATATGAACACAACTTGAAATGGAAAGTAAACCTCGCCATACAAATCCTGGTGCAGCGTGTTAAAACCTCCTTCTTCATATCGCAGGATCAGTGGCGTTGGGCGAAGCTGGCCTTTATCATGGCATTGTTTAATGAAATCAGCATGATTGTCCGGATAGGATAGGCCGAGACACAGCATATTCATCCACCGGTTCGCGATGGGTGCGAGTTGTTTATAGAACTCCGCACGCATCCGTTGCAGTAGCTGAGGAAGGGGATAACTGAAGTACTTGTATTCACCTTTGCCAAACCGGTAACGTTGCATATTGATCACGCTTCTAAAGGAATTGGTTGTATATAAGCCCTGAAGCATCTGGCATTCTTCTTTGGAAAGTACGGCCTGCAGGTGAACAAATCCTTTTTCGTTTAAGTGCTTTTCGATCTCAATTGAATCCATTCCGAGAGTTGTTATCGTTAAACAAAGTTGCGCAGTCGCCAGCGCGACTAAAACCCGGATCTTGCTATTTTTCCTGGTAGTTTTTGATGATCATTACACGTTCAAGATATGATGTCAAAGATCTATTTGCCGGTTCCCCGGGAATTCAACTATCAAATGAATTTTCAGTTTCTCGAGCGTTCTCCCCGGGAGCTGCTTCATACAACGGAGGGCCGAACGGTCTACAAGCTCTTGAAATTTCAGGGCGAAAAGATTCTCTTCCGGGTCAGCGAAGGCAATCAAAAACTGATCATTGATTTTCAGAACGGCCTACCATCGCCTGCCGGAAAGGAATACACAAAACAATACGTTCGTGAGTGGTTCGATCTTGACTCAAATCTGAAACCATTTTATTCCGCTGCAGCAGAGCACAAGATCTTAGGCGAGCTCGTAAAAAAATATTTCGGCTACCGCATTATCGGCCAGCCCGACTTGTTCGAGTCCATTACATGGGCTGTGTTAGGACAGCAGATCAACCTTCAATTCGCTTATACGCTCAAACAGCGGTTTGTCGAGAAATTTGGTGAACGATTGGTTTGGAACGGTCAATCGTATTTCCTGTTCCCCGCCCCGGCTATGGTTGCCACTCTTTCGCATGACGTACTTCTTCCACTCCAGTTCTCAAGGCAGAAAAGCAATTATGTAGTCAACATAGCCGAAGCTTTTTCAAAGGGCGATGTGTCGAAAGAAAAGCTCGAGGGCCTGCCACTGGAAGAAGCTAAAAGTATCCTGATGAAAATAAAGGGGGTGGGTAACTGGACGGCCAATTACGCGCTGATGAAAACATTCCGGTACCCGGATGCTTTTCCATTGGAAGATGCCGGTGTTCATAACGCCATCAAAAATTTAAAGAAGATGGATCGAAAACCCACGCTTGACGAAGTGAAGAAGTTCTACAAAAAATTTAAGGGTTGGGAAGCCTACGTGACGCTGTATCTTTGGAAAAGCCTGTGATCTATTTTTCAAGGTACAGCCACTCCACATGTTTGGCGAGACCATCAATGTCCGGATACATTGATGCGGAGTTAATTCCGAAATTGTGGAGCCTCATCTTGCACTCGCGGAAACACTTCGAATCGATCTTGATCTTGAAGATGCGTTTGCTGTAGTCGGGATTGAGTTCGAAAGGAACAAACTTTTTATCTTCTTCACTCTTGTGAATGGTAAACCAACCGAACTGTGACGAGATTCTTTTGGTGATGTGATTCGGCTTAAATACTTTCACATTCCGGCCTTTGAACGGATCCTTGTCTTCCGTAGAGCGCACAATATCGTCTTTTGGAACATTGAAAGCCCAGACAACCGAATAGTCGCTGGTGACTTCATCAATTCGGGTGGCAATGGAAAACCACAGCGCAATCAACGGGTTTTCGGTCCAGTCTAGCAAACGGGTAGCCATACCGTGATGCTGTGCCAACGCAAGCCAGTCCCAGGAATTTCCGGGATGATAGTCGATCAGGTGGAGGCTTCGTTGCTGAAAATCTTCGAGCATTTCACGTTCGGTCTCTTCCGCGTCTGGCAAACTGTAGCGAGCAATCTTTGGGAGCAGTGTTTTGTCAATTGCCTGCCCCCGATAAAGAATAAATTGCTCCGTTGGAATGCCTAAAATAATATCCTGAAATTCGCGGAAGCTGCTAACGCTATGCGTGGTGTATTCCTGTGCCATCTGGGTTGTTGTCGATCAAAAAATCGCTTTTCAAATATAATGGTATATTGATCGGTAAATCTGGTATATGGCAAGAATCGAAATAAATTTACCCGAGGACTTTTTATACACAGTAGAACTACCTGTACGGGTGACCGACCTGAACTATGGCAACCATGTCGGCAATGATTCCATTCTCGGACTAATTCATGAAGCACGCTTGCAATTCTACCGGTCACTCGGTTTTAAAAACGAGCTGAGCTTCGAGGGCTCTATTGGCCAGGTAATTTCGGATGCCGCGATCGTTTACAAAGCCGAAGCCTTCTATGGCGATGTGCTGATTTGCAAAATCGCTGCGGCCGATTTCAATAAATATGGCTTCGATCTGTTTTATGTGCTCACATCGAAAAACTCCGGTAACGAAGTTGCCCGGGGAAAAACCGGAATAGTTTGTTTCGACTACGATAAAAGAAAAGTGGCCTCAGCGCCCTCCATACTGGTTGAGAAACTGAGACTGAAATAGTTTTCGCTTAGCATGAATGGAGGTGATCTACCTTCAAACGAACTAAGCTTTAGTTTTCTTTCTCGGTTTTTCCTTTGACGGTTTTTCGTTCTTGGCGGCCTTGCCCTTATCTATAGACTTCAGGTACGCAAGGCTTTGCGGGATCTGTTCCACTGAGCGCGAAGACTCATCTTCAATGAAATAGTGCTTAACACCTGCCTTTTTTGCTGCGGCCATTACACGATCTATCCCCACATCTCCTTGCCCGAGCACAACGTTGCTCTCTACATCAGCATGGCCATTTTGATTTCCGGGTGTGCCGGGTTTTCTGTCTTTAAGGTGCATCAGCAGAAATCGCTTGGGATATTTTTCGAGTAGGGCTACCGGATCCTGTCCTGGATGCTTGATCCAAAACACGTCCATCTCAAAATTCACATATTTTGGGTCGGTGTTGTTTACGAGGTAATCGAACAAGGTTCCGTTTTCATAAGGGCGGAATTCATACCCATGGGGATGATAACAAAGGGATAAGCCATTCTCCTGCAAAAGCTTGCCAGCCTTGGAAAAAACTTCGGTCGCATCTTTGATATTTTCAAACGTAAATTCATCGCCATTATGAGGAATCCAGAAGCATACAACATACTTTGCACCAAATGCTTTTGCATTGTCAACCGATGCTTGAGGATTGTTTTTTAAGACCTCGTAGTCCGCGCCAACACTTACAACCTTGAGCTTGTTGTCTTTCAGCAATTTCTGGAATTCATCCATGGACAAGCCATAGGTTCCCCCACCTTCTACTTCTTTGATTCCCCACTCACTCACTTTTGCGAGTGTGCCTGGCACTTCAGTTTTCAACTGGTTTCGTAAGCTGTAGAGCTGAAGACCTATTTCGGTTTGTGCGAAAAGTGGCAGAGCCAAAACGATCGCTGCAATTAGTAAGATTGATTTTTGTGGACGCATAGACTTTGGTTAAACTATTATCCATCAAATTAATCAATATTCCGCTTTGGTTGTCTGCTGTGGAAGAGGAATTCACCCACTAGTCGAAAAATTCAAACAGGTATTTGTCTTCATAGCTGATCTCAAATTTTTTCAAAAGCTGTAGGTATTCTTCGGAAAATTTCTTTTTGGCATGATGGTCTTCCTGGTTCCTGATATAATTGATAACGCGCGTAAGGTGCGACTGAGAGTATGAAAAAACACCGTAGCCTTCTTGCCAGGCAAACTTTGTCTTTGTCCATCCTTTCACATTAATGAATTGATTGGATTCGACTTTAATCTCTTTTACAAAATCGGAAATTGATATCGCTGGCTTAAAACCAACAAAGAAATGTGTGTGGTCAGGCATACAATGAATCGCAAGCATTTTGCAACCGCGGTTGTTTACAAGACCGGAAATGTATTTATGAAGTTCTTCCTTGTGTTCTCTCGGGATAAGGTTCTGCCTTCGCTTGACAACGATTACAAAGTGCAGGTAAATCTGTGAGTAAGTATTGGCCATAAGATTTTATAAAGACAAGTTAGGATATGATCATAAAGAACGGCTTTTGCATACCTTGTCTTCGGGATGAGCGCTCTACGATACATGTGTCTGGCTGAACGGCTCAGGAGGCTCTAACGAGCCCGACCGACTCCTCACGTTGCGGTTAGAAGCAGGGCGCTCCTGCCGGAGCGGATTGCTTCTACTACGCATCGTGTTAATCCTCTTATCGTCTTGGACAAATCCCGGCTCCGCTAGGAGCCTCCTACATCACATGCAATCGCAAACTGCTAGTGCGCACAAAGTTGGGTAGGCACTGACGCAGGGGATGATAACTGTGTCCAGCAGGCGCACCCTGATTAGCGCTTGCCGAACTGCAAAGAGCTTAGGTGGCTCTAGCGAGCCCGACCGACTCCTCACGTTCCGGTTAGAAGCAGGGCGCTCCTGCC
>DASWTP010000162.1:0-46332 GCA_036402075.1 Chryseosolibacter sp.
GCAGATATCCGCCTTTATTGCGATTGGTGCGATGGTAAATCAATGGGAGAGCGAACGAATCGCCCTTAAGCTGATGAAAGCAAAGGCTGTTCGGGAACGCGACACTACGGCATTGAACGAATTGAACCAGATCCAAATTCCGTTTCAGTCCGGAGAACAGCTATATTTTCATAGAAAGGGATTGTTCACCATGGCGGGTCTAAAACCGAGTTTTTCAAAAACATATGTTGTGAACTGGGCATCAACCTGGCTACAGGTGTTCAACGAAGCTTCGGCAGAAAACCTGTTTGAGTCGTTGCCAGTGGTTCAGTGCCCGATCTATTTTTTTGCAGGCCGAAATGACTTTCAAACCAACAGCGCGCTGGTGGAACAATATTTCAATCGGATTGAGGCTACGACAAAAAGGTTGTATTGGTTCGAAGATGCCGGGCACAGTATACCGGCAACCAAAGGCACGAAGATGCAGTCAATTATTATCGATGAAATCCGGAAAAACCTGCCTGATCAGAAATCAAATGACTGATTGGTTGTCCCCACCTTTGACTTAAAGTACACGGATAATTCACCATTCGCCTCCAGGATAATAGAATCGATGTCATCAAGGGTGTTAATGCCCTTGAGCTTTAAGGTGGCGATAATATCCCGCTCTGAAAGCTTGTTTTGATGAATGATATGCTTGATAAACTTTCCCTGGTGGAAAATTAAAAACGACCGTGAAAAGTTTTTTCTCCACTTTACCGAGTTCAGCATAACCACACAAGTTCCCACATATGCACCCAGCGACAAGACGAAGATGACATACCGGGAAGCTAACGGGACGGTCTTGTTAGAGATCGCAATATAGAGCAACAGCGCCATCGCAATGCTGTAAATGATGTCGCGGTATTGTAATCGGTGATGGACGTTACTCGAAGTTGTTGAAAAGTAGTATCTGATATGAAGGAACAATCCCGTGACTGCAGCCAGCAGCACGAAGTTCAAAATTGACTCAATCTCATAAGTATCCATAACCAAGCGAATTGTAAACAGGCTATAAAATCTGTATGCCAGCTGGTTGTTACCTTTTAGCACAACGCTTGCTTCGTGAATAAAATTTCAAGTCGGATAGAGAATTTTGGGTTTTTCAGTGAGTCGATTCGTCAAAACGGAGAAAATGGAGGCCGAATTCATTTGTTGAATGGTGGGGACAAGTTATCATGGGCTTGAAAAAATGAGGCGAGGCGCATGTGATAAGGCGTTTACCCCGCATGCTACGTGATCCCTTTGCCATGGCACTTTAATCCATGTTTGCATGCAAAACAATGTTATCACAACAGTGACAGGTATTGCTGCAGATCTTCCGACTCATCGAGTTGCAGCTTCTTCTTTAAGCGGTACTTCGCCATTTTTACGCTCGATACTTCAATGGCAAGCAACGTTGCGATCTGTCGGTTGTCCATGCGCATACGAATGAGCGCTGAGAGCCGTTCCTCGTAGACTGACAGCGATGGTGCCCGATCGCGAAGCTTCTCGTAAAAATCGCGGTGAACACTGGTAAAGTATTGGTTAAAAGTATACCATTCTTTTTCGAGGGTTTTGTTCACATTCACCAGCGTTGCAAGTTTTTGCAAACCCGAAGGATGTTTCTCATGCGACAGCCGCTCAATTTCCCCCTGTATCTCGTTAAAAAGATTTTGGCGGTGAATCATATCGAGTGTCTGATTGGTAAGATCCTTTTCAGTTTGTTCAAGCTGGCTTTGAATTTCCTTATTGCGTTCTTCGACAATTTTTTTCTGGCGAAGGGCCTCTTCCTTCTGCACGTTGACCTCCCGTGTGCGCTCTTCGATCAGTTTTTCCAACCTCTGTTTTTCATCCTGAAGCCTTCGTTCACGGATCTTAATGACGCCCATAACAAGAAATACCAAGGCGAGCGAATACACCACGTACATAAACCAGGTTCGCCACCACGGTGGACTAATGTCAAAAGAGAAGGCTACCGGTTCAGTCCATGCTCCGGAAGCATCCTGCGCACGTACTTCAAATTTGTAATCGCCTTCCCAAAGGTTGGTAAACGTAGCGTCAGCTTTTTTTGAAGGATAGCTCCAGCTGTTGCTCAACCCAACAAGCCGGTACTGATAACTGATCAGAAAGTTTCGGGAGGGCTCGATGGCATGAAAGTCGAAAGTTATGTTGTTGACCGATGCCGGCAGTGAAAGCTTCTCGGGCAGATACGTAAAAGGTGTAAGCGAAGCGAATTTTACCTCGCTGTATTGCTTCAGCAGACTATCTCTCGCCTCGTTGGTCAGCGGTTGTCCAAGCAAGAACGTTTCCTGTTGCTCGACCAATGAATCCGGTTCAACGCCTCGGTTCTTTAATGTTGTCCACGGAATATTCCGACCGTTCAGTTGCACTGTGCGGATCTCAAGCGCAAGATTCTTGGCGTCACGCATGGCGGCCGAAGGATCAAGACGAATTAATTTACCATCACCAAATCCGGCCCATACAATTGACTTTGCTGACCGACCCTTAGTATTTAATGGCCACGCGGTGACAAACATGGCACCGTTGTTAAGGTCTTCCAACGGATAGCCGGTATGACGATTAAATTGCGTATAGACAGGTCGGAACGCATTGATGGAGTCATTGTTCAGTTTCAATACACCCGCGGGAATAATCTCAGCTTCACCATCAGCAAACGATAATTTGGTCAGTCCGGCATTAGAGCCAATCCACAGGTGCCCCGTTAACGGATCAATATCCAGGTCATATATCACCTCATTTGGCAACCCCTGGGCAAAGGAAATACGCTTAAAAGAATTACCATCATACCGTAGTAGTCCTTGACCGTGCGAGCCGAGCCAGAAGAAACCATTCTTATCCTGCACAATTGACGTCACAACAAAGGGTGGAAAGAATGCGGGGACATCAACTCTTAAAAATTGACCGTGGTGGTATTTGAAAAGACCTCGTGCAGTACCGATCCACAATGCACGCTGCCGGTCAAGGTAGAGACATCGCGGTCTTAGGTCAAATGGACTTGGAGACAAGGTAAAATTTTCAAACCGCTCGCCATCAAACCTGGAAATACCTTTTGCTGTGGCAAGCCAAATGGAGTTTGGGGATTCTACAATCAGCTCCGACACTTGACTATCTGCCAGACCCTGCGGGGTTGAATATATATTAAGCTTTTTTCCATCCCAGCGAGAAAGCCCACCATTCGTACCAGCCCACAAAACACCGGTGGAGTCCATGCCCAGGGCGCTCACTAATCCAACAGGCAATCCATGCTTTGCGGTAATGTTCGTAAAGTACTCGCCATCATAGTAACTTATGCCATCATCTGTGCCAATCCATAAGTTCGCCTTGAGGTCTTCGACAATTGACCATACCAGGCCGTGTGCAAGTCCTTGCGCGGGCCGAAACGCGCATACCGCATCCCCGCTATAAAGGGCGATTCCTTCACCTTGACTGCAGAACCACAAGTTTCCACTTCCGTCTTTAATGATTGCCCAAATGCGATTTGACGGAAGTCCTTCTTCTTTTGTAAGTGTTTCAAAACGGCCTTCATCATATCGGCTCACTCCGTTTTCATGCGTGCCAAACCACAAGGTGCCATGGTCATTTTCTCCAATGGAAAGAACGCGATTGCCGGCCAGCCCGTGATGCGTAGTAAAATGAATGAATTGGTTATGGTCGTATCGCGTCACACCTTCAGCTCCAGCAAACCACAGATGGCCTTTACCATCGCAATGAATGTCATATACGATCGGCTCCTTGAAATCTCCCAATGAAATTTTATGAAAGCGCTCACCATCAAAGGTTGAAACCCCTCCCATAGTTCCGATCCACAATATCCCGCCCTTATCGACCTCCAGGCTTCTGATGGTATTGCTTGGCAGACCATGCTCGATGGAATAAACATTAAACTTTTTTCCGTCATAACTAGCCAAGCCACCTCCTAATGTTCCGATCCAGATCAAGCCGCTGTTGTCAATGATCATACATGACACAGCGCCTCCTGGCATTCCATCGTCAGCGGTATAATTTCGCAGGTTGATACCATCATACACGCTCAGGCCTACACCCGTACCGAAATACAATGCGCCCGCTTTGTCCTGGACAATCGCCCGCACAACGCCATGGGGTAAGCCCTGGGCTCCTCCAAAGTTTGTGAACGATTTACCGTCAAACTTGCTTACACCGCCTCCAAGGGAACCGAACCATAAATTGTTGTCACGATCTTTCAATCCACAATAAATCCCTGATAATGCAAGACCATCTTCTGTGTTATAGTTGACGAAGTGTCTCAAGCACGGCTTGCCTTTGATGCGAGGTAAGGATGGAATTGAAAATGCGGTCGGTTTTGGCATATCCCGCAGAAGAACTACAGACTTGGTGACGCCCGCACCAACAGCTTGGCCTGAAGGCGATTGGGCGAGCGACTCGAATGCCAGACCAATACACGCACAAACGGCCAGTAAGCTTTGACAGAGAACTCCCAAACGTAGCACAACAACAGAGAAATGAAGGGCCATACTATAGTTAGTGGAACGCCACTCTGCACAAACAAAACTCTACCATCCCTCCTCCATTACGAGGGATAAAAATAACGTAAGGTTTGATCAGATAGTTGGGGCTCCTGATACGTTTAATTTAGAAAAAAAAATAGGTATTCGTCACCATTGGGTAATGAGAATTTTTAGAAGTATCCTAGAAACAGGTCAATCAGCTCGTCCGTTGTTTCGGCCTTCTTGTGCTTTTTTAGATTCGCGCTGAGCGATGATAGGCCATACGAATCCTTCAAAATACTGGACTCGATTTCAGCCATTGAATATCCATAAATTCGGTCATCAACCGATCCTGATTTATAGTTCCCAAAGCGTTGCCCTTTTTGATTGTTCTTGTCCACCAGGTCAATAAATAGTGACGTCAGCGATTCGTTCCTGTCTTTGCTCCAAAACTGGAAACCATAAAGGCTGGGATAATTTACCTGCACGCCATACGATGGCTCTGCATAATTTGGGATACCCAGTTCCTTGTATTCCAGTTGCGTGATGTACCATTCAACACCAATGGCCCAACTCTCGCGGATTTTCTCAGAAACCTGGCTGAACTGCACCACACCTCCACGCATTACCTCCATATGGGTGGTATGCGCAGTTTCGTGGCATGTCGCAGAAAACATTTCGTCCGAATCATTCTCACTGCCATCCAATGAGCTGTAGCGATAAATCAGAATGTTCGGATTGATTCCAAAGGCTGACCAATTACCTATATTTCGCGCCATGTGATTTCCGCGTTTGTTAAAGACCGAATATTTCAGGCGAAAGCCTGGCCGTTTCAATCCACCAATGTCTCCATAGTAGTAGCGCATGGCCGCGCGAAAAACGTGCGCGTAATGAAAGTTGATGCTGTTCGCTTCAATCTGCAGATTCCATTCCCCCCTACGCTTCGGTCCATTCACAACGGCCTGTCCAAACGTTCCACTTCGGATATCGAAGCGGTCGCGTTCCCAGATCAATTTATAGCTGACCTCTTTCCGAAAGGCATCGTTCATTCGGTAATACCCCTCCTCGTTTGTAATGGCAGTCTCAACCTCGAACCACCTTCTGGCCTGTATTTTAACTCCGGCCAGCGGAATGTATTTCTTCAAGCGTGAATCGTAGACTGTAATTTTTCCGGAAGGCGTCCATTTTGAATTTTTTCGTGCCGCACTGTTTGGCGTAACAGCCGGTTCATCCACAGTATATCCTGCGAGACGGAACGCTTCCTCTTCTAACTGCTCTTCCTCGACTTCACTCCCTGATTGTACTCTGCCCATTAAACGCAACGAATTCGTACCAAACCGTGGCAGGTAAAGTTCATCGAGAATTTCGAATGCAACATTGTGTAGCGATGTATAGCCTACCGGAACTCGCGCATACTGATAGGTCGGGCGATCAGATGGCACTGCGGGATCGTGGTAGAAATCTCCCGGTTGGGCAATTTCAAAATCCAGAGGATGGTCGAACAGCTCGAGAGAAGAGTCTGCTGCCAGCGCATCGTACTGTTCGAAGTTTTCGGGCAAAAAGCGAATATACCAATGGGTAGGCTTGAGCGTTTCTAAAAAAAGAAAAGAAGCCGAATCGCTCTTATGCAAATTCTGATAAGCACGTTGCATGTTATCTATTGCAAATGGATTGCTCAGCTTCTTTCCTAATACCAACGGCCTGGCTTCACCAAACTCTTCCTCGTTCAGCTCCGGTAACTCTTCATGAAAACATGAAGATAGTGTCAACGCAGTCAAAACGACCACGAGTGACCTCGTCACATTCCTCCCCCACATAAAAATCTGATGAAAACCCCCTACTACACTATTCCAACACAGATTGGCAAAATGGACGGTTAAATTCTTGTGCCAAGACTAGTCAATAGTCACTGGTCATTAGTCATTGGGAGGAAAAGGGATTGAGGAAAAGGGAAATGGGATTTGGGCATTGGGCATTAGGCATTAGAAATGCAAAAAGGCAACCTTTACGCTGCCTTTTTCCTATTTTTTCAATTTCCTTTTTCCTCCCAGTGACCAGTGACTAATGACTAGTTCCTATTAAATGTCGAACTCAATCGTCTCACCCACCCCAAACGATTTACCATTGTCCTTCGGCTTTGGCTCAGGGCGCGCCACTGGCTTTTCGCTTTCTGCTTTTTGCTTTAAGCCTACTTCTTCTTTTTCTTCGGTGGAGCTACTTTTTTCTTCGCGGGGGCTTTCGCTTTTTGCTGGGCTTTCCCCGAAGAGGTTTTGCTGCTCGACTTTGACTTTTGGCTTGGGCTCTGGCCTTTTTGGGGCTTCGGCTTTGGGCTCGGGGAGGTTGAAGAGGTTGGCTTGCTCCCCTTCTTCGATCCACTCGTTGGGATCCGGCTCGAATTTTTTTTTTCCCCGGTGCTATTCGAGGTTGTGTCAGCTGCGTCAGAGTCGCTATCATCTTCGCCCTCTCCCGTGGCCGCCTCCTGGTCTTGCACTAAATTGACTTTCGTCACTTTGTATTCAGACAATCGGTTACCCAAGGCCTTCCAGCCCTTCACTTCAACGAGTTCGTCAAGGCTCATCGTTTCGATCTTCTTCGGCTTGTCTTTTGCCTTTTGAATTTCAACTTCAACCTCCGGGCTCTCAGCCGTGGACACAACGATCAGCCGTGAACCGATACCCTCGGAAATAAATCCAAACTCCTTATCGGTAGTGCTGGTCTCTATGTTGAAACGCTTCACCATGTATTGCTTGCTTTCGCCATCCACATACACGGCTGAGATAACTTTCTTCGGATTAAACTTTTCCACGTGCAAAGTCTTCTCAGGATCGTAGCGGTTGGTGAGATCGAAGTTGGTGATCTTGTAAGAACCGTTACGCATGAACGCAATGATCAGATCATCACCGTCAAACTTGCCAAGCTTCCTTCCGCGGCCATCCTTGTTGAGACGACCTGCTGCTTCATCATACCATAAGTCAATCTTACTAAGTGTGGATGCACCTGCTTTGAGGAAATCAACCTTTCTTACCGGGTAATGTGTAATTGTATTTCCGCGTGAGCTCCTTCCCTTCACTTCAAGTTCGGAGAAGTCGTATTCGAATATCTTCTTACGGGCTGTGCTTGCAGGACTAAGTTTCACCTCTACGGTCTCCGCTTCTCCGTTAGGATTGCCTGACACGTAGTGAATCTTAGAGTTTGGATGGCCTTGCGTCAGATCGTATTCCTTGTCGCGTGTCACGCCAGGCAGGTTAAAACGTTTCGCGAATGTTCTGCCGCTCTTGCCATCAGAGTAAATGACGTTGTATACCATGCGGTCATCGGCCTTCTTCCAGATGCCGGCATAAAGGATGTCTTTACCCATGAAGCCTTTCTCCTGGATCTTTGAGATCAGCGCCTTACCATCTTTTCGGATCACGATGACGTTATCGAGGTCAGAGCAATCGGTGATGAATTCAGTTTTGTCATCACGCTTCAGTCCATAACCGACAAAACCATCGGCCCGGTTAACGTATAGCTTCTGGTTGCTGGCAATAACTTCAGTTGCCGATACCGATTGAAAGCTCTTGATCTCGGTCTTGCGCTCTCTTCCCTTGCCGTATTTTTCAAGAAGGTTCTGGAAGTATGCAATCGCGTAATCTGTTAAGTGTCTGAGGTGATGCTGCGTTTCTTTTAATTCTTTCTCAAGGTCTTTCAGCATCTCATCCGCCTTGAACGAGTCGAATTTTGAGATTCGCTTGATCTTGATCTCAGTCAGCTTAACGATGTCGTCAGTAGTGATCTCTCTGTAAAACTTCTTCTTGTGCGGCTTCAGCCCTTTGTCGATCCGCGCGATAACCTCTTCCCACGTTCTGGCTTCTTCGATGTCACGGTAAATCTTGTTTTCGATGAAGATCTTCTCCAACGATGAGAACAGGATCTTCTCCATCAACTCAGCCTTGCGGATTTCAAGCTCTCGCTTGAGTAGCTTTACTGTCTGCTCCGTGTTGTATTTGAGGATGTCGGTTACGCCCATGAAGGCTGGCTTGTCCTCAACAATCACACACGCATTTGGCGAGATACTGATTTCGCAATCGGTGAACGCGTAGAGCGCGTCCATGGCAATTTCTGGCGACTGGCCGGGCTGCAGAAGGATCTGGATCTCAACGTCTTTCGCAGTGTTATCGATCACCTGCTTCACCTTGATCTGCCCTTTTTCACTTGCCTTCACGATTGATTCCATCAACGAGGTTGTCGTTGTTGAAAACGGGATCTCCTTAATAACCAAGGTCTTTTTATCAACAACTTCAATTTTCGCGCGGACTTTCACTTTGCCCCCACGCATACCGTTGTTGTATTCGGAAAAGTCGGCAATCCCACCTGTTGGGAAATCAGGATAGATCTTCGGGCGCTTCTCTTTCAACACATCGATAGACGCCTTGATCAGTTCGTTGAAGTTGTGCGGAAGGATCTTCGTTGACAAACCTACTGCAATCCCTTCTACCCCCTGCGCCAACAGCAGCGGGAATTTAACTGGAAGCGTTACTGGCTCCTTTTTGCGACCATCGTATGAAAGTTGCCACTCTGTAGTCTGTGGATTGTAAACCACATCGAGCGCAAACTTCGACAGGCGCGCCTCAATGTATCGGGGTGCGGCCGCGCCATCACCGGTCCGAATATCCCCCCAGTTACCCTGCGTTTCAATGAGAATATCCTTTTGACCAAGGTTCACGATCGCCTCACCGATAGCTGCATCACCGTGCGGGTGATATTGCATGGCGTTACCAATAACGTTGGCCACTTTATTGAAGCGCCCATCATCCATCTCTTTCAATGAATGCATGATCCTGCGCTGTACCGGCTTGAAGCCATCTTCAATCCGGGGCACCGCGCGCTCCAGAATTACATAGGACGCATAATCAAGGAACCAGTTTTGGTACAGTCCATCCAACGCAATGGAGTGGACAGCATCACCGTTTGCACTTCCATTTGCACCATTGGTGTTGGTGGAACTGACGGTTGGTTTTCCAAGTGGGGGTTTCTTCTTGCTCATTTACTAATTATCTACTACTGTTGTAATACTCCATTTTGTTTGCCGCTAATTTCAGCGCTGCGAGCTGCGAGCTTCGGGCTTCGGGCTTCGAGCCGTACAGCGTTGGATTGAATTTGACTAGCCTAAATCTTTGTTAAGTATCGACATGAGGAAATGCCACAGCTCGAAGCTCGCGGCTCAAAGCGCGCAGCTTCTACGCCACCGCATCCTCCGGCTGTTCCTCCAGCGCAATCTTCTCCTCAGCACCTTTCTCCACCTTGTCCAGTTCAATTCTCAGATTATCGATGATGAACTCCTGACGGTCAGGCGTGTTCTTACCCATGTAGAATTCAAGGATCTTCTGGAGGTTGGTATCGTGAAGAAGTACTGGCTGAAGTCGGATGTCTTCACCGATGAAGCCACCGAATTCCTCCGGAGAGATTTCACCGAGACCTTTGAATCGTGTGATCTCGACTTTCCCGCCAAGGGTTTGCATTGCCTTCTGCTTTTCGTCTTCGCTGTAACAATAGATTGTCTGTTTCTTGTTGCGGACGCGGAAAAGCGGAGTTTCCAAAATGAAAACGTGGCCGGCTTTAACAAGGTCCGGGAAGAACTGAAGGAAGAAGGTCATCAGCAACAGGCGGATGTGCATACCGTCTACGTCAGCATCTGTGGCAATGATCACCTGATTGTAACGAAGTCCGTCAAGGCCGTCTTCAATGTTCAAGGCGTGCTGAAGAAGGTTGAATTCTTCATTCTCATACACAACTTTTTTTGTCAGGCCGAAGCAGTTAAGCGGTTTGCCTCTCAAGCTGAAAACCGCCTGAGTTTCAACGTTTCGCGACTTGGTAATGGAACCAGAAGCTGAGTCACCCTCGGTGATGAAGATCATGCTGTTGGCACCTTTCTCGTTTTTGTCATCAAAGTGATATCGGCAGTCGCGGAGCTTGCGGTTATGAAGGTTGGCTTTCTTCGCGCGTTCGTTCGCGAGCTTCTTGATACCCGCGATCTCTTTGCGCTCACGCTCGGATTGGATGATTCGCTTTTCAAGCGCATCCTTTACAGCCGGATTCTTGTGAAGATAGATCTCCAGTTCTTTCGCAACGAAATCACCAACGAAGTTCTTTACTGATGGCCCGTCTGGCGCCATGTTCACAGAACCGAGTTTGGTTTTGGTCTGCGACTCAAACACGGGCTCCTGTACACGGACGGCAATAGCACCGATGATCGATGCACGAATATCAGCGGCATCGTACTCTTTCTTGCAGACTTCACGAATACCTTTTACAACGCCTTCGCGGAAAGCGGCCAGGTGGGTTCCACCCTGTGTTGTGTTTTGGCCATTTACGAATGAGTAATACTCTTCGCCATATTGATTACCATGGGAAAGCGCGAACTCGATGTCATTGCCCCGAACGTGAATGATGGGGTAACGCAGTTCTTCAGCATTGGTCTTCTGCTTTAAGAGGTCCAAAAGTCCATCCTTCGAGAAGAATTTACGGCCGTTATAGTTAATGGTAAGGCCTGCATTGAGGAACGCGTAGTTCCACATCAGGTCGTCCAGGTATTCCGGGATGAAATGGTAATGCTTGAACATGGTACCGTCTGGCTCAAATTCAACCAGGGTTCCGTTTTTCTCGTCAGATTTCGACTGGCGAGGGTCATTTACCAGCACACCCTTCTTGAATTCAGCAAGTTTGGTGGCGCCATCGCGAAACGCCTGCACCTTAAAATAGTTTGACAGCGCGTTTACTGCCTTTGTACCCACCCCGTTCAAGCCCACAGACTTCTGAAAAGCTCCCGAATCGTATTTCGCACCGGTGTTGATCTTCGAAACAACGTCTACAACCTTTCCTAACGGGATGCCGCGTCCGTAGTCGCGAACTACCACGCGCGATTCGTTGATGGTAATATCGATCTGTTTTCCATACCCCATCATGTGTTCGTCAATACAATTGTCAACCACCTCTTTTACAAGCACATAGATACCATCATCTTTAGAAGAGCCATCACCCAGCTTACCGATATACATCCCGGGGCGAAGGCGAATATGCTCCCGCCAGTCAAGCGATTTAATGCTTGACTCATTGTATTCAATAGAAGGACCAGACGCTGCAGATTTTGCCATACACTTATCAGGAATTAGAAGGACCTACCGTTCAAAAAGTTATTATTCGTAAAGCTTAAAAAATGCGAATTAATACGAATAAAGCGATTTTCAATAGCAATGCAATAAAACGCGGCCGCTGACCGGTTGCAAAATAGCATTAAGATGCTACCCCTAAGTACTTGGTTTACAAATACTCTTTGCTCGAAAAATTAAACTGCTTGTTTAACGAAAAATTTCTGGTAAGCAGTATAGAGCGGCCACACGAGCGCAACGAGTAAGATCAGCCCAACGCTACCGTAAATGATGAAATTGATTCGCGCATAATCGAATTTTTCGTAGCTGTTGTAGAGGCCGATCAGGCTGATGCCTACGATAAAGAAGATGTTGATGGCGGTAACGAGAACGTGAATCCACGACCGCAGATCTTCCCGTTCGCGGTATAGTTTGCCAAAAACGTAGACGATAACGTTCACCAGGACAATCACTCCCACTGACACGTAGAATAATGCTTCTTTGCCGATCAACAGCTGCTCACCTGCCGTTTCCTGAATCACCAGTTCCTCCTGCCAGCCGGCATATCCGAACAATAAACGCGCAAACACAGCTACCACAGACAAAAACCAAACTGCTCTGAAAATCTTTAAAACCATGACTAGTCCTTAAAACGAAATTATCAATGTTGGTGCAAAGTAAAGCATAAAATGAGGGAAAGTAGTAAGATCCAATGACCAAATTCCCAAAGCCAAAAGCCAAGCAGCAAATTCAAAAGCCAAAACACATTCCAAATAACAAATTCCAAAAATCAAGAACCAAATGGATGATGGCAAGTGTCTTAGGACGATCTCTCTTTGGTATTTGGCACTCGGAATTTGGCATTTGGGATTTTGCAATTCCTTCAAACGAAAAGTTGATCGAGTACCAATTTCAATAGTCCGACAGAATCGTTTAAATTTGGCTCAATCCACTTATGAACTTTAACCCGATAGTACTCTCCATCCCCATCTTTTTCATCCTTATCGGGATTGAAATGATTGTGGAAAGGTTTACCAATCAGAAACTTTACCGGCTGCCCGATGCAATTGCCAACCTAAGCTGCGGAATTACGTCACAGCTGTCTGGCTTGTTCCTGAAAATTTTCGGCATCGGTGTGTATCAATATCTTTACGAGAACTTCACCTTTTTTGAATGGGATAAGACCTGGATATACTGGGTGCTGCTTGTATTGCTGGTGGACCTCGCCTACTATTGGGCGCACCGCATGAGCCATGAAGTGAATTTATTCTGGGGCGGCCACGTGGTTCACCACCAAAGCGAAGAGTACAACCTCTCCGTTGCGCTCCGTCAAAGTTCGCTGCAGGTGGTTTGGACGTTTGCCTTTAGCCTTCCGATCGCTTTTCTCGGATTTAAGACTGTTGACTTTGCCCTGGTGGCGGCATTCAATACCCTCTACCAGTTCTGGATTCACACCGAAACAATTAAAAAGCTGCCGCGTTGGTTTGAATTCATCTTCAATACGCCATCACACCACCGGGTTCATCACGGCCGCGACCCAAAGTATATTGATAAGAACCATGCAGGGTCGCTGATCATCTGGGACCGGATGTTTGGGACGTTCCAGGAGGAAGAAGAAAAACCGACTTATGGAATTACCAAGCCTATTAACAGCTGGAACCCGATCTGGGCGAACGTGAGTCACTACGATGACATGCGCAAGGATATGCAACGCATTCCTAAATGGACCGACAAGTTCAAATACATGTTTATGAAACCCGGTTGGCTCCCGGACTATCTTGGTGGCTACCGCGCAGCTCCGGAAGTTGATAAGTCGGCTTACAAAAAATATGACACACCGGCTCCAGCGTTGCTTAACTGGTATGTATTCTTTCAATTTGTGCTATGCCTTGTAGGGACCGCATTGTTCCTGTTTAAGTCATCTCAATTCAGTCTCGGTGAGAAGGCATTTATTACCGCGCTGATCGCGCTTGTGGTTACGAACAGCGGAGTGCTTTTTGAAAATCGCGCATGGGTGAGATGGACCGAGTGGTTCCGGATTATCACCTACCCCCTTCTTCTTATATATTTTACTTATTTGAATAATTGGCCGATAGGGTGGCATGTTGTAGCCGTTGTGTATTTTGCGATTTCATTCGTATGGTTTTTCGCGCTTCAAAAAAGCAAACATGCTCAAGTTCAGATCGCCTAGGTTAGCTCTTCTTTTAGTTCTGTTTGTATTCTCTTGTGGAAAAGATCTTCCAACGCTTCAGGGCATCGATACTGAAACCTGGAAGAGCGACAGGAATGGCTGCGAAGGAAAGCGTTTTCAGATGACGAACGCGATGCGGGTCGAGAAAGACAAACTGCTGGCCCTTGACGAAAAAGAAGTCATCGCTGTGCTGGGACGCCCAGACCGCAACGAGCTCTACAAACGAAATCAAAAGTTCTATTATTACTTCCTGCAACCGGCTCCCGAGTGCAAGCTTGGCAACGAAAAACCGCTCAGGCTCGTGTTGCGGTTTAACGCGATGGGCCTGGCGAAGGAGGTGGTAGTGGAGTAACACGTTGCATGTTTCAGGTTACAAGCGTAGGACACTGCATTCGCTTGCAACATGAATCTTGTAACTTGTAACCTGATCTATCCTTTGGAAAATTGTGCGGCCACCACCAAGTCTTTACCCCCTGCCGTGTACTGATAAAACCCGGAGCCGCTCTTTACCCCTTTGTGTCCGGCTTGCACCATGTTCACCAGTAAAGGGCAAGGCGCATATTTCGGATTTCCGAAACCATCGTGTAGCACACGAAGAATGGAGAGGCAAACATCAAGACCAATAAAATCGGCTAGCTGAAGTGGTCCCATCGGGTGTGCCATGCCAAGTTTCATCACCGTATCGATTTCCTCGACACCGGCCACACCCTCATACAAGGAATAAATGGCCTCGTTGATCATCGGCATTAAAATCCGGTTGGCAACAAAACCAGGATAATCGTTAACCTCTACGGGAATTTTTCCGAGTGCTTTTGATGCATGCATGACGGCCTCGGTTGTTTTGTCGGACGTGCTATAACCGCGAATCACTTCCACGAGCTTCATTACGGGCACCGGATTCATGAAGTGCATGCCAATCACCTTGTCAGGCCGCTTAGTTACGGAAGCAATTCTTGTAATCGAAATAGACGAAGTGTTGGTAGCCAACAGCGCATGGGCTGGCGCAGCCTCATCCATGTCTTTAAAGATCTTGAGCTTGAGATCAACGTTCTCGGTAGCAGCTTCAACCACAAGGTCGGCACTGGCAACTCCGGCCCTGAGGTCAGTGAAGGTCTGAATGTTGCTCAGCGTTGCTTTCTTCACCTCCTCGGATATCAACTGCTTGGCTAACTGTCGGTCAAGGTTTTTTTCGATAGTTGTTAATGCCTTCTTTAAGGCGTCTTCCGAAATATCAATTAAGGCTACCTTGTACGTCATTTGCGCAAACACGTGTGCGATGCCGTTACCCATTGTACCTGAACCGATTACTGCTACGTTCTTCATACAGTCATTGTAAATCCGCGGCAAGATAGCGAGAGCAAGGCATTAGGCAATAGGCATTGGGCATTAGTAAATCCAGGTACGTCTTCAAGTTATTCGAACTGCACATTATGGACAGGCCGAGGGTTTGTGAAGGTTAGTATTACCTACTATTGCCTAATGCCCAATACCTAATTCCTTCGGCTGGAGTTGGATCAATCAAGATAAACCGCTTTCCGCCAAGGAGTCACACCACCCTTCCAGACGCGTTCTTCTTGAGTATATCCCGGATCTCGGAAAGGAGCTCTACATCTGGTGGAACTTGTGCGGGTCCGGCTGGCTTGGCTTCCTCTTTGCGTTTCATCTTGTTGATGAGCTTCACAAAAAGGAAGATGATCCAGGCAAGGATGATAAAATCAAGTGTGGTGGCCAGAAAGTTTCCGATTTTGATACCTGGGCCAATCTCCATGGTACGCCAATCCCCGGCCGGCATGATAGGATTGATCAGTGGCATTACGATGTCGTTGACAAGAGAGGTGACGATTTTACCAAACGCTGCTCCGATAATTACACCGATGGCCAGGTCCATCACGTTGCCTTTCATGGCAAACTCCTTGAATTCTTTCAACATATTTTTAACGGGTTAGTTGGTTCAAATTAAAAAAAACGCACCAGAAGTTGAAGGCGTTGGTCGAGTTACTTTTACCTCGGTAGACAAATTCATATCTTGACCTCGATACCTCGATATGCCACCAAAGGGACGCAAGAAATCCACGCACGCTTCATCCAAAAGAGTTGCACATAAATCTGCTTCAACTCGGAAAAAAAACAGCAGGCTGATTGATACCGGTAAGTTGGATGCACTTCGCGAGCGTGAACGCCAACTCAATATCTTATTAAATGCCTCCGCGTTTGGAATCTGGGAATGGAACATTAAAACCAATAAGACGAAGTGGGCGGGTAAAGTCTTTGAAATCTTTCACCTGTCGGCAAAGACATTTGAGAAAACGTATGAGAAGTATTTGCAGATTGTGCACCCTGATGATCGCATCAAATTGACGAATAACCTTCAACAAGCTTTGGATAGCCGGCAGAAGGACTATTTCCTTGAGCATCGCATCATCAGACCCGATGGTGAACACCGGTGGCTGGAAGTATCGGCAACCATTTCGCGAAATAAGAAAGGCGAACCGATCAAAATGGCCGGGTTCGTCCATGATGTCACAGAGAGGAAAAACCTTGAGCGTGACCGGGAGGATTGGAAGGCGCGACACGAACTTGTCTCAGCTTCGGCTGGCCTGGTGATTTACGACTACGACATTCCCAGCGGAAACATTATCTGGAGCGGCAACAGTGAAGAAATGCTTGGCTATAAACCGGCCGAGCTCGGTGATATTTCGCGATGGGAACAGCTCATTCACCCCGATGATCGTGAGCAGGCCTACGTGCTGCTTGAACGCGCGCAAGCGATGAACCTCGCCTACGATGTTTACTACCGGTTCCAGAAAAAAAATGGCGATTACCGCTACCTGCATGACCGCGGCTTCTTTGTTGCGGGTGTAGATGGTAAGGCGGGGCGGATGCTTGGTATGATGAATGACGTTACGGAGCGTTTCAAAACCGAAGAATCCCTGAAAGAAAGCGAAAGTAGATTCAGACTTCTCCAGGAAGCCTCCTTTGGTGGAATCGGCCTGCATGAAAAAGGAAAAATTCTCGATTGCAATCAGGGATTGTGTGATATCACAGGCTATTCGTACCAGGAGCTGATCGGGAGCAACGGCTTGGACCTGGTGGCACCCGAGTGGAGAAATTTTGTATATGAAAAAATTACTTCCGGTTACGACAAAACCTACGATGTAGAAGGGTTACGCAAGGACGGCTCGCGGTATTTCCTCGAGATCCGCGGCAAAAATATACCACTGGAGGGTCGGACGATTCGGGTGACGGAATTCCGGGATATTAGTGAGCGCAAACTAAATGAGGAGAAAATTGCCGAACAGAACAAAAAGCTCATTGCGGCAGCTGAAGAGCTGAGGCGCAAGAATCATCAGCTTCAGGAGTTTACGCAGATCGTATCGCACAACTTGCGGTCACCGGTTGGGAACATTCTTACCCTGGCCAGTTTTTACGAAAACGCCACTACCGAACAGGAGAAGAATGAATATGTTGCACTTTTGAAGGAGTCTGGTTCAACAACGCTGACCATGTTGAATGAACTCAACGATGTTCTGAAAATCAAGCAGGACAAAAACATTCCCAAGCAGGATATCCATTTCGAGAGGATACTGCACCAGGTGACCTCGATGTTAACGGCACGCATTACGGAAGTAAAGGCGCAAATTACGTTCAACTTTAGCCGCGCACCTGTTCTTCATTATCCATCCATTTATATGGAAAGCATCTTCCTCAACTTACTTGATAACGCATTAAAATATCATTCACCCGAACGGCTGCCGCAGATCATACTCGAAACCTATCCTGATGCCGATGGTCATGTGATCCTTGTCGTGCGTGATAATGGGCTGGGAATCAATCTTGAACGCTATCGGCACCAGGTTTTCAAGCTCCGTAAAACGTTTCACAATCATCCGGAAAGTCGAGGAATCGGGCTTTTTATGATCAAGAACCAGATCGAAGCCATGGGTGGATCCATTACCGTGGAAAGTGTCGAGAATGAAGGCACTGCTTTTTTTGTTAACTTTAATAAAACATACCAGGATGGCTGAACGCGCTCCCATTATTGCTTTGGTCGATGACGACAAGATCTTCCAGCTTACCGCATCGAAGACGCTGAAAGCAACTGCCATCACAGACAAGATTCTTCAATTTGAAAACGGTGACGAAGCACTCCGTTTTCTCCGCGATCACATGACCGACCCGGACACACTCCCCGATTATATTTTTCTTGACATCAATATGCCGATGATCGATGGATGGATGTTTCTCGAAGATTATGATATAATAAAGGGAAAACTCCGGAAGCCGATCAGCATATATATGGTGAGTTCATCGATCGACACCCGAGACATTGAGCGCGCCAGGAAAAACAGCAACGTTAAAGACTATATTCTAAAACCGGTGACACGGGAAAAGTTTGTTGAGCTGCTGCGGAACGTGGCGTAGCTCGATTGTTAACGGGTTCCGGGTTTCGAGTTTAGTTGCGAGTCGCATTGGCTACTCCCCAAGCCAACCAAAATCTAAAACCGTAATCTTTAAATCTCATTTCACAAGGTTGAGCGGATTTCGTAACCCCGAGTAATCGGTCAACTCCACGCCTGCACTACCGATGAACATCTCAGCATCGATCTTGATTGGAATCCTGTTCTTGTCGTCTGAGAAATGGGCCGTGATCGAGTTTTCTCCATCAAACAGCTTGTTGTCTGGCATGACCGGTTTGAAAACAACGGTTCGAACTTTGCCCACCTTCGTTTTCACAACGTCTTTGCCCTTGTAAATTATTTTCAGATCATAGAATTCGTCTTCGAAAAAACCCTTAACACTAATGGTGTCATTTACCTTCAGCTTTGAAAAATCCATGATCCTGAGGTATAAGAATCCTGCGATCATATCCCGCACCTGCTCAGGCGCATCGTAGTAGAGCGGATCATTGTATTTGCCAGTTTTACGGTCAGCGGTGCGCACCCGTATCTTTTTCTGCTGGTGATCGAAGTACGTCTGTTCGTCTTTGCGGTAACTCCCTTCGCGAATTCTCCGGTAGAACATGTGAGGCAGGATGGATGCTGTGTCGATGTAGGCACCGAACTGATCTTCCACATCACTAACCCAGTTTACCAACCCCACTGTTTCGGCAAACACATCTACTTTGTAGCAGTCACGGTGGTTAAGCTTGAAATAATTCGGATGAATATTGGCGCTCCCACGGCCTACGGTAAAAATGCCATACGTCATTTTGAACTTCAGCACTTCACCCCGCATGAAGCTTTCATTTTTCACGCGCGGATAGATATCATTACGCTCGGCTGTAAAACCAGCGAGCAGTAAAAACAACACCATTCCGTAGAGAATACGCTTCATCATATTACCTCGAACGCAAATTTAAAGCATTCCGTGTTACCACACCATGAAATCCAAAGGCGTGCCATTTAAAATCTGATGTAAGTTATTGATGTTCAATTCATCAAACGGAGACACCATTATCCCGAAGGGCATCGTTGAGTGACGTCTTCTTGTCGGTACTCTCTTTCCGTTTACCGATAATCAAAGCGCATGGCACCTGGAAGTCACCGGCCGGGTATTTCTTCGTGTAAGATCCGGGAATAACGACAGATCGCTCAGGGACGTAATTTTTATATTCAACCGGAGAATTTCCGGTGACATCAATAATCTTTGAACTGGCAGTAAGCACCACATTGGCGCCAAGCACGGCTTCCTTTCCAACGCGCACGCCCTCAACAATAATGCAGCGTGACCCTATAAAGGCGTTGTCTTCTATAATGACAGGTGCCGCCTGTACGGGCTCCAGCACTCCCCCGATCCCCACTCCCCCACTCAGGTGAACATTTTTTCCAATCTGTGCACAGCTGCCAACCGTTGCCCAAGTATCAACCATTGTTCCCTCGTCAACATACCCTCCAATATTAACATATGACGGCATCAGAATCACACCCTTGCTAATGTATGCACCGTATCGTGCAACAGCGTGAGGCACCACACGCACGCCAAGCTCCTTATAGTTACGCTTCAGCTTCATCTTGTCATGAAACTCAAACGGACCTACTTCGATCGTTTCCATTTGCTGAATGGGAAAATACAAAATCACCGCTTTCTTGATCCACTCGTTTACCTTCCATCCATCGGCCACAGGCTCTGCCACACGCAGTTCACCTTTGTCGAGTTTTTCAATGACGGAGCGGATCGTAGACTGTGTGGATGACTCTTTCAGAAGCTCACGATTGTCCCAGGCTTTTTCGATGATTTGCTGCAATTCCATTTTATAAATCCTTAATTGTATTTTGCATGAAATAGCAATATTAAGAATTAACGGTTTACCATCAGCATCCGGTCATGGCCGAAGTAAAAAAAAGGATTGTGATTGCGTCTGTTCTGAAGCCTCTGAACGACACTCGGATGACAGAGAAAATTGCTTCCACTTTAGCCTCAGATCCCAACCGTGACGTGCACGTGATCGGATTCCCCTCAGCAATACCAGGTGACGCTCGCATCACGTTCCACACGTTCGCTGCATTCAAACGTTTGAGCGTGGCGCGGTGGTTTGCTCCGGCCAGGATACTTAGGACGATCCTTCAAATCAGGCCCGACATTATTATCATCACCACACACGAACTGCTGGCTGCAGGTGCGATCGCGAAACTGCTCCTTCGGGCAAAATTGATTTATGATGTGCAGGAGAATTACTACCTCAACATCCTCTATTCGAATGCCTTTAGTGCACCGATACGATGGCCGGTGGCCCTGTATGTGAGGCTGAAAGAGAAGATCTTCCGTCCAATGGTTGACCACTTTTTCCTGGCGGAACGGGTTTATGCGCAACAATTGCGTTTCCTTCCTGCCCAGGGCTGGACGGTTTTGGAAAACAAGGCAAAGAAGCTTGACCTGCCAAGGCATCCCCGCGTCCCGATGCAACTCGTGTTTACAGGCACCCTTTCCCGCTCAACCGGTGTGTTTCGCGCCATCGAGCTAGCCAAAAGACTGCATGCGCTGGACCGCTCCGTCACGCTCCAAATTGTGGGCTATGCGGCACTTCCGTCAGAACGAAAGGAACTGCTGACCGCTATCAGCCATTTTGCCTTTATTGAACTGGTTGGCGGTAGCGATCTCGTCAGCCACGAAGTAATCGTGCGGGCGATTTTAAGCGGCTCTGCCGGGATCATTTCTTATGACTTAAGCCCGGCCTCACGCGGACGCATTCCTACCAAACTCTACGAGTACCTGAACTTCAATCTGCCCGTAATTTTTACGGATTGTGACCCCGCGTGGCGTGAGCTGGCCATGAAATACGAGGCGGACTTCCACGAAGCAACACTGGATCAACCCAATTCTTCTACTCTTCTTGAGTTTCTGCGGAGACCGAAAAACCGTGGAACATTTCATCACGACCTTTCCTGGGAAAACGAAGAATCCGCACTGGAAACTGCGATATCAGCATTCTAAAACCTGGTTTTTTCCGTCCATACAGGCGTGGAACGTCTGGAAGTACTCATTGGTCTGGAAACTGAGTCAATTCGCTCCAAACCGCGAAATCAGGTTTCCAAAAGCTTCATTATTTTAAATGAGGCATATTAAATAATTAAATAGTGTTAAATATTTTTTTAGACTAACCTAAACTTTTATTTTTGTGAAGCGTAAAATCAGAAGTATGTTAAGCTTCACTGAGGAAAACTATCTCAAAGCGATTTACCGGCTCTCAGAAGACGGCTCCAAGGCAGTATTGACCAATGAAATTGCTGAGTCGTTAAGCACCAAAGCCGCCTCCGTTACCGACATGGTAAAAAAACTGTCGGGAAAGAACCTGATCGGCTATGAGAAATACTATGGCGTAACGATCACCAAGCAAGGCCGGTCAGAAGCGCTGATGGTAATCCGGAAACACCGGCTTTGGGAGACTTTCCTGGTTGAAAAGCTAAACTTCTCGTGGGATGAAGTGCATGATGTTGCAGAACAGCTTGAGCATATTCAATCAAACCTTTTAATTGAAAAACTAGACGAATTCCTCGGCTTCCCTACCTCTGACCCCCATGGTCATCCGATTCCAGATAAGAGCGGAAGGATCCAGGAGGTGCGACAGAAACCGCTATCGGAGAGCGCGCTGAACAAAAAATGCTTTGTGCGTTCGGTTCGGGATGGGGCTCCCTCCTTTCTTCAATACCTGAGCAAAATCGGAGTATATATCGGGGCGGGCATTGTGATCCTCGATAAAGTTGAATTTGATGGTTCGCTTGAGATCCTGATCGATGGCAAGAAAAAAGTCTTTATCTCACGCGATGCATCCCGAAACCTATTAGTTACTGAATAGCCATGAAACGAAAACTACCCGAGGTGTCCCTTATTATAACGTATGTGCAGGCATTGGTAATTGCGCTTGCATCTATTGTCTTTTTTGGTGGCTGTGACTCAAGATCCAAAAAGGAAGCAAATGGTAAGTTGAAGATTGTTACTACGACCGGCATGATCAAAGATGCCGTGGAGCATGTTGTTGGCGATAAAGCCGAGGTCATTGCGCTCATGGGCCCGGGAGTAGATCCTCACCTCTACAAAGCCACACAAGGCGACTTGCAAAAACTAACGGATGCGGATGTGGTCTTTTACAATGGTCTGCACCTTGAAGGCAAGATGGGGGAAGTGCTTGAGAAATTAGGCAAAACCAAACCCGTTATAGCAGTTGCATCAAAAATAAGCGAAGGACAGTTGCGGGCCGTGCCTGGCTTCCAGGGCACCCACGATCCACACATCTGGTTTGATGTGAAACTTTGGGAGAATGCGGTGGCCGCTGTTGCTGATTTTATGAAACAGCACGATGCAGTCAACGCGGGCTTCTACGATCAAAATGGAAAGCAGTACATCGCACGCCTCGACTCCCTTCACGAAGCCGTGAAGACTTCTATCCAGCAGATCCCAAAAGAGCAGCGGGTGCTGATCACCGCGCACGATGCCTTTGGTTATTTTGGTGATGCCTATGATATCGAGGTTCGAGGTCTTCAGGGAATTTCCACTGTCTCTGAGTTCGGTCTCAAAGACGTGACTGAACTGGTGAACTTTATTATCTCAAGAAAGATCAAGGCCATCTTCGTGGAAACCTCGGTGTCGCAAAAATCGATTGAAGCGGTGCGCGAAGGATGCCAGCAAAAAAATTGGGACGTCAAAATCGGAGGAAGCTTATACTCTGACGCAATGGGACAAGCCGGGACACCAGATGGCAATTACATCGGGATGGTGAGCGCGAATGTGAGGACGATAGTAGAGGCGCTGAAATAGGCATGAGTCACTGGTGACTAGCCATTGGTGGAAATGGAATTAGGGATTAGGGATTAGGAATTAGGCATTAGGCATTAGGTATTAGGCATTAGGAGTTAGGCATTAGGTATTAGGTATTGGTCTTTGGAATTTGATTGTCATTGGTTATTGAATTTGCTCATAGGTTTTACATGCCGGGTATGAAAAAACATTTACTCACCTCAATTATTCTGACCTCGGTGTCTCTGACACTGTTTGGCCAGTCTGTGGTCGGCTCGGTAGTTGATTCAGAAACCCGTCAGCCGTTGGCATTTGCAACCGTGCAAGTACTTGGTACCACGGTTGGAGCTTCAACCAATGAGTCTGGAAAGTTTTCTATTCCCGCGAACGCCACCGGCCAAAAACTGATCGTTTCGTTTGTCGGCTATAAGACGGATACCATCTCGGCAAACACCCAGAACAAGCTGACGATCTACTTACGTCCTGATGCAAGCGCGCTCCAGGAAGTGGTAGTAGTCTCCGGTACAATGAAAGAGGTGAGTAAAATGAACTCTGCAATCCCGGTTGAGATCTACTCTCCTGCCCTGTTTCTAAAAAACCCAACACCAAGTATTTTCGAATCGCTCGGGATGGTCAATGGTGTACAACCGCAACTGAACTGCAACGTCTGCAACACAGGCGACATTCACATCAATGGAATGGAAGGCCCTTACACCATGGTGCTCATCGATGGAATGCCGGTGGTTTCGAGCCTTTCAACAGTTTATGGACTTGCAGGGATTCCCAACAGCATGGTGAAACGAATTGAAGTGGTGAAAGGCCCGGCATCCACGCTGTATGGGTCTGAAGCCGTTGGCGGACTTATTAACATCATTACGAAAGACCCGGACACATCTCCAATCTTTAAAACTGATCTATCCGCTACTTCGTTATTGGAATACAATGCAGATATCTCCACTAAATGGAAGGTAGGAAAAGCCAAGGCGCTGCTGGGCATTAATTACTTCTCCTTCAATAATCGTATCGACATCAACAAAGACAATTTCACAGACGTCACGCAGCAGGACCGAATCTCCGTATTTAACAAATGGAGCTTCGATCGCAACAGCGACCGAGTAGCGAGCATTGGCGTTCGCTACGTTTATGAAGACCGGTGGGGTGGCGAAATGCAATGGAACAGGCAGTATCGTGGCAGTGATCAGGTCTATGGCGAATCTATTTATACGAGCCGGGTCGAGGCGATCGGCACGTATCAACTTCCCCTGGAGCCAAAGATCCATTTCGACTTCTCTTACAACAACCACGTACAGGATTCATATTATGGCGTGAACCAATACAAGGCTGATCAACAGGTAGCGTTTGGCCAGTTTCGCTGGGACCACAAAGCAGGAATCCATGACTTGTTGATTGGCGCACCATTCCGCTATACATTCTATGACGACAATACTCCGGGTACGTCAACGCCAGCCGGGGACAACGCTCCGATGAACACCTATCTACCGGGTGTTTTTGTACAGGATGAAATGAAATTCAACGAGCGACTTACCGTTCTCACAGGGATGCGCTACGATCATCACAATCATCACGGCAATATTTTTTCACCGCGGGTAAGCTTCAAGTATTCCCCGAACACTTCCAATACCCTCCGCCTAAGCACGGGTAATGGTTTCCGCGTGGTAAATCTCTTTACGGAAGATCATGCTGCGCTTACCGGAGCCCGCACAGTTGAAATTGCAAATGAACTACGACCGGAGGAATCGTGGAATGTAAATTTAAACTACGCTAAAATGATTGCGCATGCCAGCGGGTATGTTAACCTCGATGCTAGTTTGTTTTACACCTATTTTGCCAACAAGATCATCGGGGACTTTCAGACTGACCCTGAACGAATCATCTACGACAATCTCAACGGCCACGCAATCTCAAAAGGAATCACGATCAACACCGAATTCGCTTTTACGAATTCACTGAAGATCATCTCCGGTGTTACGCTGATGGATGTGTTCCAGGTAGAAACTGATAATAGCGGAACAGAATCCAAAACGCCCCAGTTGTTCGCGCCAAAGGTGTCGGGAACTTACTCCGTCAGCTACAGCTTTGACAGAGCCGGGATTAGCCTGGACCTCACCGGACGCCTAAACGGACCGATGCACTTGCCGGTAGTGCCAAACGATGAACGCCCCGCCATGTCACCCTGGTTCACGATCATGAATGTTCAGATCACCAAGACATTTTCAAACGGATTCGAGCTTTATGCAGGTGCAAAGAATCTGTTAAACTTCATTCCGGAAGATCCACTGCTCCGCCCGTTCGATCCGTTCGATAAAAATATCACCATCGACAATCCAAACGGATTCACGTTCGATACCAGTTACAACTACGCTCCTATTCAAGGTATTAAAGGGTTCGCAGGAGTACGCTATACACTACAATGACAATGGAAAAAGAAATATCAATGGTGCCGTCACTTGAAGTACACGATGTTACCGTGGCTTTTGACCGAAAGCCAGTGCTCTGGAACATAGACATCACGCTTCCGCAGGGAAAGCTGGTGGGAATCATCGGTCCGAACGGTGCCGGCAAGTCAACACTCATTAAGGCGGTGATGGGATTGCTGCCGCTGAGCAGTGGCTACGTAAAACTGTTCGATAAGCCGATTGATGACGTGCGTAAACGTATCAGCTACGTGCCCCAGCGGGAGTCAGTTGATTGGGATTTTCCCGCTTCGGTGCTCGACATCGTGCTCATGGGCCGCTATGGAAAGCTTGGATTGTTCACACGCCCGCGAAAAGCTGACAAAGACGTGGCAATGGATTGCCTGCGCAAGGTGGGAATGGAGTCGTTCGTTAACCGCCAGATCTCGCAGCTCTCCGGTGGCCAGCAGCAGCGAACATTCCTGGCACGGGCTCTCGCGCAACAGGCCGACATCTATTTCATGGATGAACCCTTTGCGGGCGTAGATGCAGCTACAGAAAAAGCAATTATCAATCTTTTACGGTCAATGACCGATCAGAAGAAAACGGTAATCGTTGTTCACCATGACTTGCAGTCGGTGCCTCAATACTTTGACTACGTGATTATGCTGAACACACGACTTGTAGCGTATGGGCCAACAGAAACTGTTTTCACCCAGGACAACCTGACAGCAACGTATGGTGGTAAACTGACCTTGCTCACTGACGTTGGAGATTTGATTAAGCGCGAAGGATTTCCCAATCGCGAGGCGCGGTAGTCACCAGTCACCAGTCATTAGGAGGAAAAAGGATAAAAGGAGAAATAGAGAAGAGAAATACAGGCTCCAAACCGCAACCTTAAATCTAAAATCTTAAATCTTAAATCTTAAATTTTTTAAGCTTAACCGTGAACTCGCTATTAGAATTTTTCTCGTTCGCTGATCCCAACATTCGCTTTGTTGCGATAGGATCGGTATTGCTCACTGCGAGTTCTGCCATCGTAGGATCGTTCACCTTCCTCAACAAGAAATCCCTGGTTGGTGATGCCATTGCACACGCAGTGCTTCCCGGCATTTGCCTGGGGTTCATTCTGTCCGGAACGAAGAACCCGGTCTTTCTCATCGGTGGCGCATTCATTACAGGGTGGATTTCGCTCGTGCTCGTTGAATACATCACCTCGAAAACACGAATTAAAGAAGATACAGCTATTGGACTGATCCTCTCCGTATTTTTCGGTTTCGGAATTCTTTTACTTACCGTGATTCAAAAATCCGGAAATGCAGCGCAGTCAGGACTCGATCATTTTCTTTTCGGAAAAGCTGCCTCGCTTGTGGGCGATGACCTCTACACTTTCTCAGCCGTGGCGGTGGCGCTGCTGATCGCGGTCTTCCTCTTCTTCAAAGAGTTTACGCTTCTGGCATTTGATAAAGATTATGCACGTTCCATTGGCTTGCCTGTAAGACGTATAGAACTCGTTCTCACATCGTTGATCGTGCTGGCTGTGGTCATTGGCATCCAGGCAGTGGGCGTTGTGCTGATGGCGGCCATCCTGATTACACCTGCCGCAGCCGCCAGGTTCTGGACGGACCGTGTTCGCGTCATGATTCTGCTGGCCAGTGTGTTCGGGGCCATTAGCGGACTTGCGGGCGCATTCATTTCGTATACGGCACCTGCCATGCCCACCGGGCCCTGGATTGTGATTGTTATCTCGATGATCGCTTTCGTATCATTTTTTTTCGCTCCCGGACGCGGTGTTGTAAGCAGGCTTGTCAGGCAATATGCTATCCGCAGAACCATCAATGACGAAAACGTGTTGAAGGCGTTGTATCAGCTCGGTGAAGAGAATAAAAACTTCTTCATTCAGCGGTACCCGGACGAAATCATCCGGAGGCGGAAGTTCGAGAAGGAAAACCTGGTTAAAGTATTGAAAAGGTTACGGTCTCAGGGTTACGTGGAGAGCAGCGGAAATCTTTGGGGGCTTACAGAAGAAGGAAAGACCCGGGCTCAGCGCGTAGTGAAGATCCATCGCCTGTGGGAGATGTATCTCACCACACAGCTTCACATTGCACCCGATCACGTGCATGAAGACGCGGATACGATCGAGCACCTTCTTACACCTGAACTCGAGGCCGAACTGGAACGACTGCTGGATTATCCGAGGCAGGATCCGCATCGATCGGAAATACCATATAAGTAAGTGACGTAGCGTAGTCACTGGTCATTTGAGCCAGCTCGCGAATGCGGCTGCGCTCATCCCGATAGGCTTGTCCGTATCGGGAAGTCATTAGGAATTGGGAATTGGGAATTAGGAATGCCTTGAGTTTTTGGGACTGAGATTTGTCTTTTGGATTTTGGGATTTGGACTTTCGAATTTGGGTTTTATTTATGAACGACTTATACATCATCATCACCGCTTCGCTTGTAGCTACAACGTGTGGTCTCCTGGGATGCTTTTTGATTTTGCGCAAGATGGCCATGGTAGGAGATGCTATTTCGCATGCAGTCCTTCCCGGAATTGTGCTTGCATTTTTATTTTCTGGATCGCGTGACTCCGTTACCATGCTCGTGGGTGCCGGCCTCATCGGAATCCTGACCACATTCCTGATTGAGTTCTTTCACAAGAAGGCAAAACTTCAGACCGATGCGTCTATTGGTGTAACGTTTACGTGGCTTTTCGCTGTGGGCGTTGTACTCATCTCACTGTTTGCCGGCAAGGTCGACCTGGATCAGGACTGTGTTCTCTATGGAGAAATCGCCTATGTACCCCTCGACATCATCATCACCGATGACGGCCAGAACATGGGTCCACGCGCGATCTACATCATGGGAACGATTTTCGTGATAATTCTTGCGTTCATTATTGTGTTCTATAAACAACTGTTCTTAACCACATTTGATCCAGCTTTCGCCAACGCCATTGGAATCTCAACGGCACTCTGGCACTACTTGCTGATGAGCGCTGTCTCTGCCACCACAGTTGCCTCCTTTGAGTCCGTAGGCGCGATTCTTGTGGTTGCGTTGCTTATTGCACCGGCCGCAACCGCTTATCTGCTGACCGATAACCTGAAGTGGATGCTGGTAATCGCCTCCGTTGCCGGGATCGTGGCTTCGGTTGCCGGGTACTACGTTGCAGTGTGGCTTGATGGTTCGATTGCGGGAGCTATCGCAGCATGTGCTGGCATTATCTTCGGAATTGCTATGATCCTCTCTCCTACCCATGGCATTGTGTTCAAGAAATTAAACATGAAAACCGTTTAGAAGGACTTTGGCGCTCACATGATATCTAATTGCCCGTTGTTCTGCGACCTCCGGCAAGCGCAAATACCATCTTCCAGATGAAAAGAAAGATGAGCCAGCTTAAAATAGCTACGAATTCTACATACCTACCCCCGTACCTGCCAGGCAACGCGAGTATTCTCGGAATGTACGTCATCGCAAAAACAATCCAAACTAAAAACAAATAACAATACTCCATCACAAGCAGGTGACGGACCTTTAGTATGGTCCAGGCGCGTTTCCGCTGAATTACAGGCATTGCAAAAATCACTGCGTAGGCCAATACACCTCCGGCAATCCCTGGAGAGACCAAGCTTGAAAGGTTTCCCATCAGGTGTTGATAGAGCAGCAGTTCCACCAGGTGAATTCCATGGGCAGCGGCAAAGATCAAAAACAACGGCTTGTATCGCGCGTCCCGGAGATGAGCGAACACAAGCCAGCTAAAAATTGCGAGCGATAACCTTCCGGACCATCGCGTGGCGGTTTGCGTGGCAATAAGAAATGACGTTGATGTCACCAGCGACCAGAAGATAATGAAGGTCTGAGCGCCAAGCATGCACCAGAATGTCGAACGAATATGTTTTGAGGAATCGGACATGACTTTAAAAGCGAAAAATTACATCTTTCTCGCTGGCCGACTTGAAAACCGCCCACCAAAGCAGGGTTGGAATTTGTATTTTTGCAGCTTTACGTGACATTTATTAAAATGACGGATACCATTGTGGCACTGGCCACGGCTCAGGGAATTTCAGCAATCGCGGTTATCAGGCTATCTGGAAAGAATTCCATTACGCTGGTTCAGCAGGTGTTCAAAGGCAAAATGCTGGAAGATCAGGCCTCCCATACCATTCACTTTGGAACCATCGTTGCTGGCGAATCGATCGTAGACGAGGTACTTGTCTCCATTTTTAAGGAGCCCAATAGCTTTACAAAAGAGAACAGCGTGGAGATCTCGTGCCACGGTTCGCCTGTAATTGTGAAAGAGATAATTAAAGTTCTGCTTAAGCACGGTGCACGCCTGGCTGAACCTGGAGAATTTACCAAACGCGCGTTTGTCAATGGTCGATTTGACCTTGCCCAGGCTGAAGCAGTGGCGGACCTGATCAATGCAGAAACAGACAACGCAAGGCAGGCCGCACTCAACCAGATGCGGGGCGGGTTTTCAAAGGAGATCGATCGCCTGCGCCAGGAGCTTATTCACTTCGCATCGTTAATAGAACTCGAGCTCGACTTTGGCGAAGAAGATGTTGAATTCGCGAAGCGTGACGACTTGCGCGACCTCATTCTTAAAATTCAATCGTACCTGCATTTACTTATCGAGTCGTTCGACCAGGGTAACGTAATCAAGAACGGAGTTCCAACAGTGATCGCTGGCAAACCCAATGCTGGTAAGTCTACGTTGCTAAATACATTACTGAATGAGGAACGCGCCATTGTCTCCGAGATTGCCGGCACGACACGCGATGTAATTGAAGATGAAATGATCCTTGGCGGGATCAACTTTCGTTTTATCGACACAGCAGGGTTGCGAGAGACCCAGGATGTAATTGAAAAGATCGGGGTCGAACGAACTCATGAGCAGATGAAAAAGGCATCCCTCATCATCTACATGATTGACCTCGCCAATGCCAACCTGGAAGACATTGAAAATGAAGAGAAACATCTGGTTCAACTCGGCATCCCCTTCATCAAAGTTGGAAACAAAATCGACAAGGCAAATCCTCAACTTGTATCACTGCTTAAAGACAAAGGTTTCGTCTTCATTTCCGCGGCTGCGAAAACCAACATCCAGGAATTAAAAGACAAGATCCTCTCCCACTTCCAAATCCGCACGGTAAAAACCGGAGATGTGCTTGTGACAAATCTTCGTCACTACCAAAACCTGCAACAAACCTACGATGCCCTCACGCGCGTGCTTGACGGCATGGAGCAAGGCATCACCGGAGATTTCCTTGCCATGGATATAAGACAATCGTTACATTATCTTGGTGAGATTACTGGGACAATTACGACCGATGACTTGCTTGATAATATTTTCAGTAAGTTTTGTATCGGTAAATGATCTTTCGAAGTCGTTGAAAATCAGATTGATACAAAATGTGCAATGAAAAATCAGTTCAAGTGTTTATGCTTTGATTATTAAACACTTAGCGTTTTTCATCAGGCAAAAACCAGTGCGTTAGGGGGACCACTTTGTTACTCGATTGTTACTATGCCGCTCGAGTAACAAAAAGTACCGGTAACAAACCGGGTGAAATGATCGTCTTCAATAACCTTTTTGCATCGACATGCCTCGGAAAAGAAATCCAGACCTCAATCGAAAAGAGCCAGTTCGTCTTCGTCAGAGACGAATCAAAAATGGCGGCTACTCACTTTACCTCGACACGTACTGGAACGGCAAACGCTCCTATGACTTCTTGAAGTTGTATCTCAATCCACCAACGGATGATCTCGCGATAATCGAGAACAAAACAACACTTGAGCTTGCGAAGCAAATCAAATACAAAAGGATTCTTGAATTACAGACAGGTCTCCACGGTTCCGCTGCTGTAAAACCTCGTCCGAAATTCAGAGACTTCTTTGCAGAGCTCGCGAGTGAAAAAATCCGATTCGAAAACAACGCTGGCAACTGGGCATCTGCCTTCAAGCATGTGCTCATTTTTCTTGGAGACGACAACCCAACAATTCAGGAGATTGACGACATCTGGCTGGAAGAATTTCGTGCTTACTTGCTTGAAGTTGACAAGCGCACTCGAAAACCTAGGCTCAGCTCAAGTACAGCACTCTCCTACTTCAACAGAGTTCGAACAGCTTTAACAACTGCATACGAAAGGAGAATCATCGAACGCAATCCGGCTAATCTAGCAAGACCCATCCGTGCTGAAAATGCAATGCGCGAATTTCTTACGCTGAACGAAGTCAAACGACTCGTGGAGACAAAATGCGATCAACCTCTTTTGAAGAATGCGTTTTTGTTTTGTGTTTTGACTGGACTAAGGTGGTCAGACATTGCGCACTTAACCTGGGAAGAAGTTAAAGGAAACGAAGTTGACGGATGGTATCTGCATTTCAAACAACGAAAGACAAGGCAGTTTCATGTTTTGCCGATTACACCACAGGCAAAAGAACTACTTGGTGAGCGTTTGGAATTTAAAGACTTAATTTTTCATCAACTCAGATATAGCTCAAAAACTTCCATTGAACTCTCCCGATGGGCAATCGCAGCAGGCATATCAAAAAAGATTACGTTTCATTCAGCAAGGCACACACATGCAACACTCCTGCTTTCTCATGGTGTGGACATCTACACTGTTTCGAAATTATTGGGACACAAACATGTTGTGTCGACTGAAAGGTACGCCCACATGACTGACAAACTAAAAACGGAAGCAATCAGTAAACTTTCTTTCTAGTTGCATCACGGCCATATATCTGCGGAAGGTTCTGAAACGGAGCTTCATTCTTAACCTTACTGCCCGTACGGAAACCGTTATTAAAATGCGTCAGTTTTAAATAATTCAGCTGCCGCAATTGCTTCATTCATTGCCGGTGAATGGTTACGGTTTACCTCGGGCTGTTAAGGCAAACGAACTAGCCACTAACATTCCTTTTATATTCCTTTCCGCGAAGGCTTCTGAGGAAGATCGGATCGAGGGTATGCGCCAGGGGGCTGATTACTATCTTGTCAAGCCCTTTTCTGCAAAAGAATTACTGGCAATCATAAAATCAAAGACTACACGCACGCTTGCGTGATGCCGATTTGCACTGCGGAGGCTTTATTCAGTAGCAGCTATTTGCGTATGTAGTTATAATGCCTGACACTGGGTATCTACTGACCTGCATTGGGATCAATTAACATGAGCTCCTACTTTCCCTAACTTTCAAAAATTAACAGCGTTAATTTTTCCCGAATACAGAACACCTGAAGACTCGTCTTTTGCCTCAGAAAACAAAACAAACTGGCGCAAATTATTGTGCCGTATCGAGCTCGCCTAGCTCCAACAACCTACTTCATCAACTTCAAGCAAGCTTAGTGACACCCTGCGGAATGCTAATTGCGCATAGAGCAGTATTACTAGCTAAAGCATTATTTCTGCAGGCACCGAAACAAATTCAAAGTCGGTATACCCACCGAAGATTCTGTCCCTGCCAAAAGAACCGTTGATGCGAAAGCATGATGGCTATTCATTAATCTAAACAAAATCATTATGAAAAAATTAACGCTATTTTCTATCCTATTAATGGGCGGTACCGCAGTATTGTCATCCAGCGACACACAAGCACAGGCGAAAGACGAGAAAACTGATCATGCTCGAATGACCCACATGCCTGATCTATCAAGTTGGCCGAAAGCTTCGCAGATGGCGGCTAAGGAGATAATAAAAAAATATGGTAAGCCAGATGTTATGGGTGAAGAGATGCTTGGCTGGGTCGATGCCGGCCCCTGGAAAAGAATCCACATCACTAAAGCTGAAACAAAACACAGCTTCCCAATTGAACACACGGACATGATGGAGACATCTTTGAGTTACAAGGTTGATCCAGCCAAATACGATGAGTTGGGAGCATTTGATGGAAGTGTTGTAGTTGACAGAACGCAAGGATTACTGAGTGCACGATGTGATATGGAGGCCAATAACTTTCTGGCACTGAATCTGGCGAATGACATCATCACTGGTAAAAAAACAGTGGCGCAAGCCAGGAAAGCGTATGGGGAAATCGTGAAAGAGAAAATGGAAGGGGGTAACCCAGAATACATGCAAAAGCTTGTCTTCTCAACTCAACATGAGACAGGCGATCCAGATGAGAACACCACTGGACTTACTAAAGAAGACGTTATGAACAAGAAAAAGGGATAAGGTACTCTGAGGGATGCCAATTCTGGTTTGGCATTCCTTGATTCTAAAACGGTACTTCATTTTTCAAGTTTGAAGAATTGATGTCTGGCTTTATTTTCCAAGCAGAAGTTAGTTCGCCCCGAAAAGTTCTGCTTGGACTTCTTCCCCGACATGGGCCCCCAACTAAAATTCACCACCTCTTTAGAAAAAATGTCTATGCTGGTTTTATTTGTTGATACCGATTTTGAAGACTACGATCGTTTCTGTGAGGCCCTGAGGATTTCCTCCCCGGGAACACAATGCGTACTCGCGAAGACTGGAAAAGAGGCATTTGAAATTTTGAAAGACCTCGCCTTATTGCCCGCATATATTTTCCTTGATGTAGACCTTCCTCAGAGTGGATGTAAACAGTTTTGCATAAAAATTAACAGTGTTGCCAGATTGAAAGGAATTAGAATAATTATATATAGCGCAACACCAAATGAAATGAGAAAGCCATCTATGAAGGTTTAGGTGTTTATCATTTTTTCGTTACTCCGTTAGATTACATATCGCTTGTCAATTTTTTAAGGCAGGTGGTAATACCATAAATTGAGTTTGGGCTGGCAATGTGTTGACGAGATTGTTTAAAATATTTTTTTTAATTGGCATACGAAAATCAAGTCGATAGTAAGTCTGCGGTGAGAGATCGGCCCGAGTGTTTATATTTGATTATCAAACACTAGCGTTCTTTATCAAGGATGAAAACAGCGCTTTAGAGGGACCACTTTGTTACTCCGTCTACTATGCAGTTCGAGTACCAAAAAATCCGTTAACAAACCGCGTGAAAAGGAATGCTACGCTCATATGACAGACGCAAAAAAATTAGAACCGATTGCAAAATTATCTTTGATTAATGATGCTAGATGAGTTAAGGTGACTAACTAACGCAATGCCTTCAAACTCCTTATATAGAGGACTGAGTTGTTGACACTTTGCCCGTCTAACCGGACTATTAGATTCCTACTGTCGAACGATGATTTTTTTCGTCTTGACAACGTCTCTGTGAATTGCCTTAATAAAATAAATGCCATCTCTTAACAAGCTTGCATCAAATGTCAACTCGTTCGTACCCTCGCTGAAATTGCTGTTATCCTGATTATAAACTATCCTTCCTTCAGCTGAAACAATAGCAACACTTTGTACGGAAGAGCCATGAAATTTTACTGTGATCCTGCCGTTGATAACAGGATTGGGAAAGACATCGAAATCAAAATTATCTTCAACGTCATCTTCTGTTGAAGTCACAACTTGTGTGTTCAATTTATCAGCCGGGATCGTCATCCACTCACCATTACTATCAGGGCCTTTGTACTCAACGGCAAGAGTATCTGTCAACGTTTGATCGAAGAAGTCCACACGAATTGCATAGAAACCCGAAGGCAACAATTGTATCGGTGCTGTGACTGTTGCGAGGTTATGAATTCCGTCATTATTGATCAGCAGTGTATCTTCGAAAAACATCCTGCTCCCATCGTTAGAAGAAAGTCTAAACTGATAAATGCCGTCCTTCACAATATTTAGATAGCCATCAAAACGAAAATTAAAGTAGTCATCCTGGGTCTTTGGCGTCAGGCTAAAGTCATTTACCACCCCTGTGAATTCTGCTATGTTCCAGTCAACTTCATCAAGATTATTCCAATCGCCTGTACTGTGCTGATAAAAAAGGCCTTCAACTTTTGTAAAAATGGAAGCCGAATTGCTTAATGCCCCCGTGTTTCCTCCAGCATCAATTGCACGAACTTGGAATGTATAATTTTGATTTAAAATAAATTTATCGAGAATAAAAGTTGTATCACTACTGCCTGTGTGGAGGGTATCATTTCCGATATGAACAATGTATTGCAAGATGGAGGAATTATCATTGGCCGGCTTCCAATTTAGTTTCAAAGTCCTGTAAGATGCAATGTTCACTGTCAAGTCAGTTGGCGCTGACGGAGCTTGGCCATCAAGTGGTGTGCTAACCGTTTGAGCAGTAGTGTAAGGGGACCTCCCTGAAGTGCTTATAGCTCTTATGATATATTCATATTTTTTTGAAGGGACTAGACCTTTGTCAGAATAGGAGATCTCGTTCATCGCGGCTATCCGCACCAGGCTCCAAGGGGTTGTTGTTTCAGTCCCTATACTCCTTCTCCATATCTCAAAACCACTTTCGTTTTCAGATGCATCATCCCACGACACCAAAACTTCTGACGGGGAAGTCGCTAGTAGCGTTAATTCTTGTGGAGGCTCAATACTTAGCGGTGCCCTGTCGCTAAAGTAAACATACTTAGCCGGTGATGGCTTGCTGGGACAATTGTCATAATCAGAAACCGTAACACTATACATACCATCACCGAGGTTTGATTTAAGTTTGGCAGTGTGCAGCGTATCGTCTTGCAGGCCGGGGAGGTCAATCTGTACACCATTCTTAAACCACTGATAACGATGATGTGATGCACTAGTAATCAACGTTGCTTCATTAGTACCATTCGGATCTTTTAGCAGAACGGTTCCGAGCTGTTCCAACGCGACTGGTTCAGGATTTTTTTCAACAACATTTATAATTTTCGACCATCGCGAATTTTTTTCCTGATCCAAGATTCGCCCGCGATAATTCCCAGGAATAGTTGCCAGAATTTGAAAACCTTTTTCATTCTCGAGCTTCACTCCGTTGTGCTCCCATTCGTATGCGCGATATCCTTTCGGCAGAGATAATACAGAACCTTTTCCGTTGGTCTTGCATACAATAGGCTGGTCTGCAAATACATCAATGTTACTATTTCTGTTCCCTAGCATCCAGCTAAAAAAATCCGGTTCCGAGAAAGCCTTATTCCAGGTTCCATGACCCAATTGTTCGTATAGCGTGTATCGTATTATAGTACCAGCTTTTCTAAATTTGTCGACATAGACTGCGGTCTGCTTCGGAGTAGGCTTTTTATCTACGCCACCCTGAAAAATCCATAAAGGGATTCCAGAAATATCAGACTCCCACTTGTTTGCTGTAATTCCAGCATCATCGGCTGCTGAGAATAAAGCACCAGCAGCAAAAAGCCAGGGTGCACGTAGCATGGCTTCATATGCCCCATGACCTCCATTTGAAACGCCATTAATGTATACCCTATTCGGATCGATATTATATTTCTTCAACATAAGTCGAACAAGCCGGATTGCATCTGCTGCTGCAGCGCCATCCCACCCGTTTAGATTTTGTGGAAACAGTACAAAGCCCGGATAACCCCGGGCCGGAAGTGCAGGATCATCTGGTAACGCATTGCCATTGATGCGGTGAGCCTCAAGATAGTTTGAACCACCATGAACCAGATTATAATCGTTGTTTAACAATGGATTTTCGTTGCTGCTATTCGCCTTCGGTAAATTTACATTCGGTGAATAAGAGGTCGTCCCGTGATAACAATCCGATCCGGCACAGTTTCCTCTCTCTGAGAGGCCATGCAGAACGAGTACTAGAGGATAGCCTTCATTATAATTCTTGTCATAGTTTGAAGGCTCCAAAAGTCGGTAATTCATAACGAATTGAACAGAACCATTTATAGTCTCCAGCATCATGCCTTGCTTATATGGACTTGAATCCCATGCTGTCATATCCAGGTAAGAATTTGTCTTTTGCCCATTGACTTCGCGATAACTAAAAGTTTTGTCCGTCTCTAAAAAATAATAATCGGTCGGTGACTTTGCTATGCGAATGTCAAGCGGCCCGAACCTTGCAGCAGGATTATAGATGAGCGTAGTATCAATTTGTGAATTACCTTCCGAACTAAAGAGCGAAGCCATTAAGAAGAGAACAACACGAATTTTATTGTAACACTGCATACGATCAACTGTTCCAATATTATACCGCGTAGAGAACGAATAATAACGTAGCCACTCAACCACCAACGATTGAAAAGCAGTTCAAATTGGGGAATCTGGCATTTGTTGTCACCAGTTCAACCAACAGCAGTAAAATAAATGTTAGAAATATTTTTCTCCGTGAAGCAGCTAACTAATTTTTTTTTAAATCAAGCTGAAATTTTTTTCGACAAACATATAATCATGCCAACGCAAAATTTTCTGCTAATGTGCGCGGATAGAAGATTCGACTGATACAATTTTTTTTGAAATGGAACAATCATTTACCTGAGTGCAAGCGAATTGACAGCATGATCTCTGAGTTTAACTAGAGGTCATGATTAGGTTCAAAACTTTTATTCATTTAAATGAGAAACTCATATGTCAAAAATTTCAGAAGAAAAAGCAGGGAGTGATTTTGTGAAGGAGTCTCTGGAGCCACTAAAAAGAAGATCGTTTCTTAAGTACTCAGGCCTGGGCGTGGCTGCTTCAGCAGCTCTATTGATCGGATGCGAGGATTCACTATTATCACCCGGAAGAGATGGAAAGGCCAGTGCCAACGGTAGAACAGCCGAAGACGATGAAGCTGTGGATTTAGGAAGTGGAGACATCGGGATATTAAATTATGCCTATGCACTTGAGCAACTCGAAGCAGCATTCTACACAGCCGTGGTTGCACAGGAAGGTTTTAGCGGAAGATTTACCCAGGAAGAAAAAGAAATTCTAATGGATTTGAAAGCACATGAAGTGATCCATAGAGAATTTTTAAAAGCTGCCCTCGGAGAAATGGCCATTCAGGATCTTACTCCTAACTTCAGCGCTATTGACTTTTCGAGCAAGGAAAGTGTATTGAATACCGCAAAAGTTTTCGAAGATCTAGGTGTAGCTGCATATAACGGTGCTGGCAAATTGATCGTGGATGTAAACTACTTATTAGTCGCTGGCAAAATTGTTTCTGATGAGGCAAGACATGCTTCCGCAATACGTGATGTTCTGAACCCCTTATCGATGGACTTTGCAGGTGATGATGTCATTGATGAAAACGGTTTTGACAAAGCACTTATGCCAATGGATGTGCTTGCTGCCGCGCAGCCCTTCATAATGGAAAAAATTAATGGTTCAAATCTTCCCACCGCTTAATTAATATAATATGAATTTAAATCAACTGTTGAATATTTTTGATCTTGATAAGATAGATCATGATGAAGTAAAAGCCGTAGGAGAAAGAAGAGGTTTTATTAAAAAAGCTGGCGAATTTTCTGTAAAGGCCGCGTTAGCTTCCTTACCTATCGCGTTAACCATGATGCCAAAGATTGCCAAAGCGCAGTCGTCATCTGTTGTAGGCGTTCTCAATTTTGCATTGCTCCTTGAATACCTTGAGAGAGATTTTTACAAAATGGGACTTGATGCTTCAGGATTAATTCCTTCAAGCGACATGGAAGTTTTCAAGACCATTTACAAACACGAAGCCGCTCACGTTGAGTTCTTAAAGTCCGCTCTTGGTTCTGCGGCTGGCGATGTTCCAGTTTTTGATTTCACTGCGAAAGGAATGTTCCCAGGTGCTTTCACTGACTACCCAACGTTCTTAGCGCTCTCGCAATCATTTGAAGATACGGGGGTTCGCGCCTACAAAGGCCAGGCTGGGAATCTGCAACCTGCTGATGAAGTCCTTACAGCAGCACTTCAAATTCATAGCGTTGAAGCCCGTCATGCATCTATGGTGCGCAGGCTGCGCGGAAAACGTATCAACATGGATATTAAAGGCTGGATAACCAACGCTGAATCCAATGGTGCACCGCAGGCAATTTATGACGGTGAAGATAATACAACCCATGCGGGATTAGATATTAACACTATCAGTTCAATTGCTGACATTTCAATGGAAGCGAAAACCGAAGCGTTTGACGAACCATTGTCAAGAGAGCAAGTGCTTGCCATTGTTAAGCCTTTCGTGATAAAGGGCACTTAAAAATTAGAACTAAGTTCCTTGTGTATTTTAGAAAGCCCCGCTAACGTGCGGGGTTTCTTCTGTCCAGACAAATTAATTTATGATGATGAAAGCTGAAGTAACGAATTATTTATCCCCAATGAGATCATGTTTTTTTGCCCTAACTATATGTGCGGCATTAATTTCCTGCGAAAATAAAAGTCAAGAGTCTCAAGACTCCGGATCCGAAACATCTGCCCAGGCTAAAGACACAATTCAGGAAAACAAAATCAAAGATTTGAAACCCACTGGCGATAAGCCTGAATGGGCGCCAGGGATTAAAGATAATATGCAAGTTGTAATGGAGAAGTTAGCAAGCTTCCAGGCCAAGCCAATCGAAACCCTCACGGCAAAAGAAGCGCGGAAAAATCCAACGCCTACAGATGCGGTAATGGCAGTCATGAAAGAAAACAGTATCCCCATGCCCCCTGCAAAAGCTGATACGGTTGGAAAAGAAATTCCTGTTAAAGGCGGTAACATCCATGCGAGAATCTACACACCAATGGGCACGGGTCCATTTCCGATAATTGTTTACTACCATGGAGGAGGTTGGGTGATTGCTAACCTTGATACGTACGATGCATCAGCAAGAGGATTGTCTGAACAGGTTGGTGCTGTCGTTGTATCGGTTCATTATCGCCAGGCGCCAGAACATAAATTCCCGACCGCACACAACGATGCCAATGCAGCTTACGAATGGGTAACAAAAAATGCATCCAGCATAAATGGTGACGCAAACCGAATTGCTGTTGTTGGAGAAAGTGCTGGCGGAAATCTCGCCACCAATGTCAGTATCATGGCGCGCGACAAAGGCTTAGCTAAGCCGTTACATCAAGTGTTGATTTATCCGATTGCAAATAATGACATGAACAGCGAGTCATATCAGAAAAATGCAAATGCTAAACCCTTAAGCAAGGCAATGATGGCCTGGTTTATGGACAATTATCTTCCAAAGAAATCGATGAGTAGCGACCCGCGGATTGCATTGGTGAAAGCCAACCTAAAAGATTTGCCACCTACTACAATTATTACAGCTGAGATAGATCCATTATTGAGCGATGGGGAACTGTTAAGAGATAAACTCAAAGACAGCAATGTTGACGTCAATTATAAAAAATATGATGGGGTTACACATGAATTTTTTGGAATGGCTACGGTTGTATCCGAAGCTAAGGAAGCGCAGGAGATGGCAGTAAATGATCTAAAGAAAGCCTTTGCAAGCTCACAAAAATAAATAGTACGACATGGTAATGGTTAAGGGGAAAGGGTTGCTTGAGAAAGAGATGAGTTTTGTGGGTCATCTTGAAGAACTGCGCTGGCACGTCATTCGTGCACTGGCTGCAGTTCTCATTTTCACAATAGCCGCCTTTATAGTAGCTCCCTGGGTTTTTGAGAACATAATATTTGCACCTGCGAAAGTCGACTTCATTACATTCAAGGTACTCTGCAGCTTCGGCAAATTCGTTGGTTCTGAAGATGGATTTTGTGTCCAGGAAATTCCTTTTAGACTGCAAAGCCGTTTGATGACTGGCCAATTCAGCATGCACATAAAAGCATCTTTGATTATTGGACTTATTATATCGTTTCCCTATATCATTTGGGAATTGTATCGCTTTATCAGGCCGGGTCTTCACCTCCATGAAAGAAAATACTCACGCGGTGCCGTTGCCGGTGTGTCTTTCCTTTTCTTAACGGGGATTCTATTCGGCTATTACGTGTTATGTCCTATAATGATTTCTTTTTTAGCTAACTACCAGATCAGTGATATGATCGTTAATGAGTTCGACATCACTTCATATGTGGGCACGATAATAGGACTCTTGCTTGGGACGGGGCTTTTGTTTCAGTTGCCGATGATCATTTTCTTCTTGTCGAACATTGGTATTGTGACACCTTCAATCTTGCGAAAAAAGCGAAAGCACGCAATTGTGATAATTCTTGTTCTAGGGGCACTGATTACTCCTACAGCAGATCCATTAAGTCAGTCTTTAATTGCTATACCACTGTATATACTGTATGAAGTAAGTATCATGATTTCGGCAAGCGTGTACAAGCGAAAATTAGCCGAAGCGAATAATTTAAATTTAACAACTATGGGGCCGAACTAAATTGGTTCTTGACTAAATAAAATAAATATGGAAACAACGCTATTATTTCTCGGAGGAATCGGCATGCAAGAGATTCTTCTCATCGGACTAGTGATTCTAATTTTCTTCGGGTCGAAAAAGATTCCGGAATTCATGAAAGGTCTAGGAAAAGGTGTCCGCGAATTTAAAGATGGTGTAAAAGATATGAAGACCGATTTTGACAGTACTTCAACACCGTCAGCGCCACCCTCACCTCTAATACCTAAGCAAGAGGTCGAGTAAAATCAGAAGTGGCATTTTGAATAACTTTGGCAAGATGCTTCTTCGCATCCTTGTCAAAGTTATCATACCAGGTGTTGACCTGCGTTGAGCGTACTACTGCAAATTTTTGATTTTACTATTGCACGTAACTCCTCGGAAGCGAAAGGTTTTATAATGTAATGGTTAGCACCTGAACGAATGCCCGCGATCCGATCCTGCTCCGATGCTTTGGCAGATAGGAAAATAAATGGAATATGTTGTAAGGCATTGTTACTGCGAACAAATTGCAATAATTGGTAACCATTTACTTCAGGCATCATCACATCTGCAAGAATGAGCTCTGCCTTCAGACCATCGTTTAACAGATCAATCGCTACCTTTCCGTTGGAAGCTTCGACAACGGTGAATTCAAACTTCAGTATGTCAGTAATATATTGCCGTAGGTCTGAATTATCATCCACCAAAAGCACAACAGGCAGTAAGGTTTTGCTTTTCGCTGAATTAAATCTTTTTGATAATTTGGGAATCCAACCCGTCAACTCATCTGTGTAAGAGTCTGCTAATTTGCTGTCATATTGAGAGTCGTTAAACTCGTACACCATGTGACCAGGCAAATGTTTTTTCCCTTTTGGAAGTGATACGATAAATTCACTTCCACTGCCATGCTTGCTTTTTACTTTCAAAGTACCGCCATGGATAGTTACGAGTTCTTTCACTAACGCTAGGCCGATGCCTGAACCTTCAAAAGTGCGGGCTTTTACGTTTTCAATTCTGACGAAGCGTTCAAAGATTTTGGAAATGTTTTTACTTTCGATACCAACGCCTGTGTCACACACATGAAGGCAAACATGTTTCTTATTTTCTTTGATCTTAATTTCAATAGATCCCGAAAATGTAAATTTAAATGCGTTTGAAAGCAGATTGAAAACTATCTTCTCCCACATGTTACGGTTAATATATAGACTTTGTTCTCCCTCGCATTTGACCGTAAACTTTAGCCCGGCCCGCTCGATGATGGATCTGAAGTTACTTGCCAACGCTGCAGTAAAATCACAAATATTGGTAGGTTGATAAACTGTATCGAATCGCCCCGCTTCTATCCTGGCAAAATCGAGTAGTGAATTTACAAGCTTTTGAAGACGCAGCGCATTCCTATGCGCCATCTCAAGTTTATTCAACTGAAGCTTGGGAATAGATTTCGTTGTCAGGATTTCTTCAATCGGACCGAGGAGTAGTGTGAGTGGTGTACGGAATTCGTGACTGATGTTGTTAAAGAATTCGATCCTGATTTCGTTTAAAGATTTAAGAACTTGAATTTGCCGCTGCTTTTCATCTGCGGCTTTCTTTTCAGTAATATCAAGCGCAGCAGCAACTAAACCATTCCCGTCAGTTTGACGAGTAATAATGAGAGACAACCATCTTTCCTTGCCTGGATAAAATAATTCAGTTGTAAACGGACTACCATCGTTCAGGACTTGTTTAAACTTTTCGGCCAGCGCGCCATGGAAGACCTCAGGATACAGCTCAGTTAATTCCTTACCAATCAAATCAGGCACGGCACAGCCTGAAAAATCTGCCATTGCCTGATTGGCAGACGAAACTATAAACGAAGTTGAACTGTCTGGTAGTTGTGTCGCACTAACCAGTGAGATGATTGCAGGTACTCCATTGAACGTGCTTTGAAGTTTGTTCAAGGTCTCGGACAATGCGTTTTCATTCTGTTTCCGTTCGGTAATATCTTCAATGGTGACGTAAATCCCATCATCAAGTTTTGTAGCCAGCCATCTGAAGTATGCCCGTACACCATCAGCGTTATACTCTTGCTCATAATCAACATGCGCATTCGACTCAACGACATCGATGAATTTATCAAATAGCCCAATCTCCTTGGTGTGGGGCCAGCCCTCCAGCATCAGCATTCCATCAACTTTTCTACCGGCCATTTTTTCGGAGGTGGCGTTAGCTAAAATCACTTGGAAATCAATTATGCTCCCCGATTCGTCCCTGACACTTTGTAGAACGTGTAGCGCAAGAGTGGACGTGTTGAAAACTACGTCAAGCAAGCTGGATTGACGTTTATCTTGAACCGCGGCTAAGGAATTATTTTCCGATATCTTCGTTAGCTTATTGGCCCATGTAACTTGTGATTCCATTGTTGCTCGCTTTACTCTACATTTTTTTCTGATCTTGACTATTTTCGTTTAGGCGTAATTTCATAAGAGCTTTCAGAAGTTAAACACTTTTCAGGTCATCATCGACCAGTCAGTAGTAACATTGTTGTGCCATAAAAACTGATAATGAGATAGCTACGTCAAGACATCATATATTGGATCTTAATTGCTGCTTAGAAATTTTAACGGTAGTAAGCTCATCAACAACAATATTGCAGTATGAAAAAAATATTTGTAATGGCTGATGATGATAGAGACAATGCGGAACTTTGTTGTGAAGCACTTGCAGGAATCGATCGATCAATTATTTGCCATTGCGTCACAGACGGAAAGCAAGTTTTGAAAAGATTAGCTAATAAAGAGTTTCAAAGGCCCCAAATTATTTTTCTTGATATCAATATGCCTGGAATGAACGGGTGGGAATGCTTGAAGGAACTAAAAACGGATGAGCAGTACCGGAATATTCCGGTTATCATGTGCTCAACCTCATCTCACAATAGAGAAGCGAATATCGCTATAGGTATGGGAGCTTTAGGATTTTTTGCCAAGCCAAGAGATTTTCTGGAGCTCAAAGAAATTTTAAAAGCAATAGCATCAAGTCTTAATGAAGATCCGCTAAAAGCAGTGAGTCATTTTGCCGCTTTCAAATCCAATAAGTGATTCAACTTTTTCGATAACTCAAACGGCTCAAAGGCTTAATAAAAAAATCAAGAGAATGGTTATAAGCTCGAACAGACATTTTCACCAACCGCCCTTGAGGAAATCTCTCTTTTCGTGCTCCAAAAAACCAGTGATCAAAATTTAACAAATCGTATAGTGACTCCACTTTAATCTTGTGAACGTCACTCAATAAAGACATGGCAGTAAAAAGTAAACACTCCACCTGTTTGAACTTATCCGGCAGTGCCAGATCCTTGAAAGGTAGAGACATCAGTCCTATTTGTTGACGTTCTACTCGACTTTATCTACCTTTGTTCAAGCAACGACACCTAAAAATCTATTTCGGGATATTTAGTTTTATCTCTGGATGCTTAGCTAAGTTTTGATGGTAGTTTGTTGCGTGACCCGCTCAACGAATTGACTACCTGTTATCAGCACATTTTGCATCGGGAAGTGAAATCTGAAAGTCGTTCAGAATCAAGCCAGTGCATTTATTGCAACCAATAGCTGCTCCGCTTGATAACCGAAGCTCAGAGGTGATTCAATCGTAAAATGTGATAGTGTATGAGGAGTGACTTAAAGAAGTACGTATTATTCCGCCTCGCTCAAGCTTTTAGTGTAGTGACAGGATACTTAATCATGAAAATCATTTGGCGCTGCACACCGTCTCCAGTACTCCATGATTGCGCTGATGGTCTTCTCCAGCTCAGTCATCGAATTTTGCTTTACAAAGAAACCTTGTACCGACTGACTATAAGCATCGATCACGGCTTTTTGATTTGCGGCAGTAGAGAAAAATAGGTAAGGGATGCACTTGTTGCTCAATTTCAAGTCAGTTCTAAGCTTCTTTCTTAGCTCAAAGCCATCAAGCTTTGGCATGTTTATGTCTGAGAGTATGAGGAACGGGAAGTCATGCGATGCATTAAGGTAGTCTAGAGCTTCTTGTCCGTCAAAGAAAAAAAGGATCTTATTTTGATAATTCAGCTTCTGAAATATCTCGGTCAAAAACTCCTGATCATCTGCATCGTCTTCAATAATAATAATCGGGCCGTTCTTATTTAGTATGATCGGCTTCTGCGCATCATTCATCGTTTTCAGCCCATTAGTGTTTTCCATCCTGATTAAATTTTTAGTTTTTTCATCCCAGCTGTTCTTTGTTCAGTTTTTCACGTCCGCAAAAAAAATCGGACATGCCGACTATAATCAAAAGCGACTCAAGGCGTGATAAGTTTACTGGTTCAGAAGTCGCAGTTTTAATATTCCATGATCAGTTTCCGACTTGTGTTCGTAATGCTGATTTAGAAATGAAATAACGACCTGTTCCGTTCTAACCATACTATTTAAGAGATGGCGGAATCAGTTCACGCTCAAAGTAGGCCAATTGTTTGCAGCTTTCATCGCCAACAATGGCACAATAGTAGATTCGTTGTTTGTAAGCAACGATCTTTAATTGCACGGTTGGAGCTTCTTTGGCCGCCATGATAGAGCCTTGCGGGTAAATGTTGTCTGTGTTTGTCGGATAGATCATAATATCACTTCGTTTTACCCGCGTAGCTCACCGGGATGCTTCTTTTGATTCTCTACCATCGCTAACAATCGTTGAATCTCATCGCAGAGTTGGCTAAAACTGGCCGTCTTTTTCATGTAATGATCAGCGCCTAATAACAAAGCAACCTTTTCTTCCTCACGATCA
>DASWTP010000163.1:0-11620 GCA_036402075.1 Chryseosolibacter sp.
TGGCAGATATGCTGGTGAACGGATTAAAAAAATAGCCTTGAGCTTCGAGCTGCGTGCTTCGAGCTGTTTATCAACTTATCAGAACGCCTCCATCGAACAAAATACTCCGTAAAACTGTTTACTAACAAACGTTTGCATTAACTTAGCCGCGCACTTTAGCTTGGTCGGCTACAGTTATCAACGCCTGAATTGGCTCGAGACTCGCAGCTGGCAGCTCGCAGCAGGTTTAGCAGATCAGATTTTAAAGTTTCACAGACCTTAATTGACCATCGCCCATGTACGGAGGAGGAAACACATTCGAAGGAGTAAAAACCGATAGCCTGGCGCAGGAAGATCCAATTAGGCTTGCGGAATTTGAGGCAAAGATCGCGCGCGGTGAAAAGATCGAGCCGGTTGACTGGATGCCACAACTTTACCGCAAGCAGCTGATTCGGATGATCGAACAGCATGCCCACAGCGAAATTATTGGTGCGCTACCGGAAGGCACCTGGATTACGCGCGCCCCTGGCTTTAAGCGCAAGCTGGCCCTGATGGCGAAAGTGCAGGACGAGGTAGGCCACGCCCAACTTCTTTACAGTGCTGCCGAAACGCTTGGAAAAAGCCGCGAGCAAATGATCCAGGACCTCATTTCCGGAAAATCCAAATACTCCAACATATTCAATTACCCGGCATTTACGTGGGCCGACTCATGTTTTATTTCCTGGCTGGTTGACGCAGGCGCTATTGTAAACCAGCTCGCAAACGCCAAAGGAAGCTACGGCCCTTATTGCCGCGCGCTTGATCGTATTTGTGCGGAGGAGTCGTTCCACCTGAAATATGGCCATCACTGCGTCATTTACCTGGCCACCGGTACCCAGCAGCAGCGACAGATGTTCCAGGAAGCGATCAATCGCTGGTGGGCACCGATGATGCACTTCTTCGGACCAGCCGATAAGATTTCAACGCACACGGAGGTTTTAATGCGATGGAAAGTTAAAATGTCCAGCAATGACGACACGCGGAATCAGTTTCTCGATATGTACGTTCCGAAAATCTGGGAACTGGGTTTCACCATCCCCGATCCGAAATTGAAGAAGAATCCGGAAACCGGACGTTGGGATTACACCGAACCCGACTGGGAAGAATTCAAGCGCGTAATTAATGGAGATGGACCTTGCAATAAAGAACGCCTCGAAGTAAGACGCATAGCCGAAGAGCGAGGCCGCTGGGTGAGAGAAGCGTTGAAGGCTCCGAAGGCGGAGTATGTGGCACCGCTTGCTTAAAAATGCTGCGAGCTTTGCGCTACGAGTTTCGAGCTGTTCTATCCGTGCCGCGCTTTTTTTCCATCGAGATACAGCTCGAGGCGCGAAGCTGGAAGCTCGTGGCTAGTTCAAGTTAAGAAACGGTCCCGCCAGCACCTGCACCTCTTTCCAGATCGACTTCAGCGCATCCGTTGGTGAGTTAAAACAGCTTTTGAGGTAAATTAACTTGCTGCTGTCTTCCGGCAACTCATTGTTCAGCCACTTGAAAACATCTTCAGCAAGCTGAATCGCTTCATGACTGTAATACTTCGGATAATACCGCGACAGTACGTCAAGAGCCAGAAGAAGATCTAAGTATTTCATTGCCACTCTAAATTAGCCATTAGCCAGAGCATTTATCAACCTCACATGTAATTCTCTTGGCGACAACCCTCTCGAATGTATTTTTGAACGTTGCGCTCGTTGCGCCTTCTTTGCGTCCGTTGGGGTTATCATAATCTTGTGAATTTCTCGTATTCAATCGGTTGCGAACCGTATATTTGAGATTCGAAAAATTATGAGCGGAAATTCCCTTGATCCTCGAGTAAATCGTTTACCTAAAATTGGCGTGCCGGGTGAGATCTCACCAAAAGCGCCCCTCGACCAGTTTGGAACCTTTGAGGTTTTTGTTCAGCCCAAAGAAGGAAAGCCCTTCCAGCATGAAGGTCCCGTTCACGCGCCAAACCTTGAAATGGCCTACGTGCTGGCTAAGGAGACATTCACCCGCAGATTCGTCTGTTCATCGCTGTACGTTGTCGACACACGGCATGTCTATGTTTCTCCAATGACTGAGAACACCACCAACGCCTATGATGTCATAGCAGAAATTCCCCAACAGCGCGGACCAAAAGTTCCTTTCGAGGTTTATCACCTGATGAAACGTGGAAAACAACATGTTCACGCGGGGACGGTTTCAGCCGCAACACCACAGGAAGCAATGTTCGAGGCGAAAAAGCAACTGCGTGGCGATAAGTTGATTTACAATGTCTGGGTCATTCGTACGTCCGATATTCGCTTCACCACGGCCGATGAAAAAGATCTCTGGATCACACTCCCGGAAAAAAAATTCAGAGACGCTTCCGATTACAAAGGCGGGGACAAGCTGAAAGAATTTTTAGAACGCGCAAAATAGCATTACTATGAACGAACTTGCACTGAAAGAATTTATCTATAAGGTAGCCGATGATCAACTGATCCTTGGACATCGCAATTCAGAATGGACAGGCTTCGGACCGTTGCTGGAGGAAGACATTGCGTTTTCTTCAATGGCCCAGGATAAGGTAGGGCAAAGTCAGGCACTTTATGAAATCCTTCATTCGCTGGGTGAGCAGAATCCTGACACCGTTGCGTTCATGCGAAATGCCAGCCAGTTTCACAATTGTATTTTTACAGAGCTTCCAAACGGTGAATACGACTTCAGTCTCATTCGCCATTTCCTCTACGACACAGCACTTGGTATTCGTTTTGAGATGTTAACGAAATCCTCCTACAAGCCATTAGCGGAACTCGCTGCAAAAATTCGGGGAGAATTGAGGTATCACACCCTCCACGCAAACACATGGCTGAAACAACTTGGCTCGGCAACGCCTGAAAGTGTTGGCAGGCTTCAGAAATCACTTGAATACGCGCTCCCCTTCGCGCTGGGAATTTTTGAGAAGTCACCATACGAAAATGAAATTATGGCAGCGGGCGTTTTCGAGGGTGAAGATGCTTTAAAAGCTCTGTGGACCATGAAGGTGAAGGAGATTATTTCCCAAACCAATCTTCATCTCCCGGATTTAGGCACCATCTCACCGGTTGAAGGCGGACGTATCGGAAAACATAGCGAACATCTGCAACCGCTATTGGATGAGATGAGTGAAGTGTTTAAAATTGATCCTGCTGCCGAATGGTAGTCGTCCGGCCACGCCTCGGGTCTGACGACTAGAACGCGGTCGTACAACCCAACCTCAAAAACTCCAACCAAAATTTATGAATGAAACCATCACGGACTTGCTCTCCACCGTCAACACCTTTGCAGAACGTTTTCGCAAATTTTCAGAAGAGGAGTTCGCTGCGAAACCAAATCCCGCCAAGTGGAGTAAGAAACAGATACTCGGGCACCTGATTGATTCAGCCCAAAATAATCTCAGGCGATTTGTAGTAGCGCAATATGAAAGCACCCCTCCGAAAATTACCTACGACCAGGATTTCTGGGTTGCAGCAAACGGTTATCAGCACTTGAAAAAAGATGATGTTATCGAGTTGTGGAAGCTGACCAACAACAGCATTGCAAACGTGTTGAAAAACATGGATCCGAAAAATTATTCAAAACAAGCTGATACCGGCAAAACAGCACCCGAACTTCACCCGCTGGAGTGGCTTGCTGCCGACTACAATAAACACATGAAACATCACATCAACCAGATCCTTCCCGGCTCGTTTGATGTTATCTATAAATGAAGTTAACGGCAGACGATATTTATAAATGGCTTGAGGAGGTCAAAGATCCGGAAATCCCGGTATTGTCGCTTGTGGACCTGGGCGTTATTACGAACGTTGAAGTAGCAGGGAGCCAGGTCTCGATCGAGATGACACCAACCTTTGTGGGTTGTCCGGCCCTCGATATGATGAAGACCGATATCCAGGACGTGCTTAAAAAAAATGGCGTTGAACGGGTGGAGATCGAAATTTCATTCCGTAAACCCTGGACTTCCGACAGCATCTCAGAAAAAGGTAAGGCCGCTTTGAAGAAGTTTGGCCTCGCTCCCCCGCCATCGTCCAAAAATTTGTTTACAGACATTGACATATTGGAGCACGTTCCTTGTCCAAGGTGCTCCGGCACTGACACCGAGCTTAAAAATCCGTTTGGTCCAACGCTATGCCGTTCGATCCACTACTGCAACACCTGTAAAGAGGCATTTGAGCAATTCAAACCACTTTGAACCAGCCGTTTATCATAAAGTTTGACAAAAAAGGTACATCACACCCCTTTCAGGGTGAACCTGCAAAACATTTTGGTAATAATCCCGTAATCCACGTTAAGGAGCCTTAAAATGATCGCCAGATATTGCCAACTCGGAATCTTCTTTTCCCTGTTTATTGCGTTTTTGTCCTGTTCTGAGCAAAAACCTCAGGAGCGACCGCATTTTACAAAGGCTGACTCCCTGACAGACACCTACCTCGAATTGAAGGATTCCATGTTGGAGACCTGGAACGCCATGATCAATGATGACAACCAGAAGCTAAAGGCGATGCATAACTTGCTGCACGAGTTAATGGTTTCCAACCCCGGCCGAAAAGAAGAACTTATGGCTTACCAGGAGCGGCTTGAACAGCTGGTCCACTCACGATATACGCAGAAGACGATGCAGAACGAGCATATCATAGAGGAATATGATTTTGCGTCAAACTCATTGGTGACGGAATTGATTGCTTTAGCCGAGTCACAGCCACAATTCGCTTACAACACCACGCTTCAGAAATTAGTAGAATCTATCCGCACGGCCGACCAGCGCATCGAAAACTATCGGGCAGAATACGACCAGATTGCTTCCGAGTACAACGACTTCCTCGACAAAAATCAAAGATTCCTGCACGAGATGGACGAAGACACCTTAGAAAAGAAGCCGTTATTTCAAATGGTAGCGGAGGATTGAGTCAGGTCGCAAGTCGCAAGGGTTCATGGTTCATGATTACCGGACCATCTTTGGAGCATATTTGCACCTGTGTTTAGCTCATTCACACTCAAATAAGACTCGCCAACTCAGTAAATAAAGGTTAGCACTGACCCGCCATCAAACACCTTGTTGAGACACAAATCAGGGTCGAAATATGTCATTGAAGCAATTTTATTGTGGCTATTGACTTCATATTGCGCGGTATTCAAGCAGGATGATGTCTCCACTAAAGCCCCGTTTAACTGCTGATAAATTGTTGTTCTATGAGACGCGATATTATGCGAGCCAAACGAAACACCGTGCCTGAAGATATCGAAGGTCAAAAGCTCAATTATATCCAGTGTTGGGTGCCTAAAGGAATCATCATAAGTGAATTCCAAACTGTATTGAAGTTTCCGATCGAGTCCTGTAACGAAAAACCGCTTTTGCGTTAGTACATCTCCATGCGTATTCACAGTAAATTCAAATTCATGCGTCTGAAACGAGCTTTGTTGCACCGCTGAAGAAATGTGTCCCTGTTGATCGTAGGTATAAACAATATCGATCGCAGACATTAATCCGCCAGACCTTGTGACATGCGTTAATTCACCGGATGTCCCATATTCGTAAGTGTACGTTGTAAACTTCTCGGTGGTGTAGTGCGGGGGTAAAGTAAATTCCTCAATTGTCTTTTGGGACATTTTCCCTTCAGCGTTATAGGCGATCGTTATCGTATTTAATAGCTCCCACTCCACTACATTTCCGTACCGGGCAAAGACTTCTGCTAACGACAAGCGGTTATCGGTATAGTGGAGTAAGTACTTATAAGATCCACCGCCAGATGCTTCCTGTATCCAAACCTCTTTTATCTGACCTTGAGTCGGCTGCGCAATAACGTCAAATCCAAAAGTTGCATACCCAAAACTCTCAGGATCATCGTCAGGCGAAATGGGTAACACCTGAGGATTAATCTGTGTATTTCCGCTTTCGGTAACTTCAAAATCAATGGGCAATGGGTCGTCTGCGAGCAAAGCATGTTCACTACCCTCAACAGGCGTTGCATAAATGATTTCATCGTTTTCGTCCAGCACAAGGAATTGAACAAGTTGATAACTGCCCACCATCAATTGCAGACTTTCGCTTACATATTCCTGACCGAATTTGTAGAGGGATAGCTTTTTAAGCTGGTGCACCCAGCTACCGCCTGCATCCTGAATGCTTATAAGGACAGATTTTGGCTCATCGTCATTCTTAACGCGGCCACCCGAAGGCTCTTTTGCCGTCCAGCTAAAATTTAAATTGCCAGGTGTTGTTGAAACAGGCTCTTCAGTCTCGCAGGAGCAGGCCAGAACAAGAAAGGAAAAGAAAAACGTGCGGTAAATAGCTGACTTCATTGGCGCGGCTTTAAGTGCCGCGAAAATGTATCTAAACGCTTAGCTCTTAAACATTGCATTGCATCCAATTAACATCGTATAAAGTTCAAAAGGGTCATCCAACAGCATGGAATGACCCTTTCATACAATCTTACTTGTTGAGCGCAAACACCGGCCTGGCAAAACCCGGTACCCGGCACCATTCATCAGTTCATCTCTCCCGCTGAATCAAAGCTTACATAGTTAGCAGCGCTCGATTTTCACCAACGTTTCTTCTTTCCACCGTAGCCTCCGCGGCCCCCTTTGTCGCTTTTTCCGCGATCACGACTTTTGCCACTTCTGCCAGAATCTCCTTGCGAGTCGCTGGTGATCTCAATGCGTACCATTCGACCCTTGTATTCAAAGCCGTGCAGGTGCTCACGAACTACATTGGTGTACTCCTTATCAACTTCGAAAAATGAGTATGCGCCTTTCAGGTCGATCCGGCCGACAACATCGCGTGAGACTTTTGCTTTATCGCAGATGATCGCGAGCATTTTTCCGGCATCGATGCCATCCATCTTGCCAAGATTGATGAACAACCGGTCACCCGCATTATAGCCGGCACCCTTGCCGTAAAAATCGCCACGATCAAATGAACGATCGCCACCGCGGTCTGCCTTTTCGCTGCGGTTCAGATCCGGTGCATCGCGATAATAGTCGAGGAAGTGATTGAACTCAAGGGCAGTGAAGCGCTTGATGATTTCCTCTTTAGAAAGGTCCTGTAATTCTTCATATACAGCAGGAAGAAAATCGGCAATTTCTTTTTCCGCCAACGGAACTTCACGAAGGCGGTGCACAATATTCAGCACGCGCTTCTCGCATACTTCAACGCCTGTCGGAACCTCTTTCTTCACAAATTTCGTCTGAATGACTTTTTCGATCTGGCGGATCTTGGAAACCTCCTTGCGCGTGATGATGGCGATGGAAATTCCCTTCTTTCCTGCACGAGCTGTTCTTCCGCTTCGATGGGTGTAGAATTCAATTTCGTCAGGGAGATTCATGTGGATCACGTGCGTGATGTTGCTCACATCAATTCCGCGTGCGGCCACGTCTGTCGCTACCAGGATCTGAAGCGCTTTCGATTTGAAGTTCTTCATTACACGGTCGCGCTGCTGCTGGGTGAGGTCACCATGAAGTGCATCGGCATTGTAGCCGTCTTTCATGAGGTGTTCTGCTACGCGCTGAGTATCTACTTTCGTGCGACAGAAAATCACACCGAAGATATCGAGGTTATAGTCAACAATCCGTTTCAACGCGGCATAGCGGTCTTTTTCGTCTACCACCATGTATTGATGCTCGATGTTCTGGTTGCCCTGGTTCTTCTCCCCTACCGTTAGCTCCAAGGGATCGTTCATGTACGTGCTGGCAATCTGCCGAACTTCTCTCGGCATGGTCGCTGAGAAGAGCCACACGTTCTTTTCGTCAGAGGTCTGGGAAAGAATCGTATCGATATCTTCTTTAAAACCCATGTTGAGCATTTCATCTGCTTCATCGAGCACCACAAATTCAATTCGCTCGAGGTTGATCACTTTGCGTTCGAGCAAATCCATTAATCGGCCGGGAGTGGCTACGATGATTTGCGCTCCTTTTTTAATTCTGCGAATTTGTTCGGCAATGCTTGCGCCTCCATATACCGGCACAATATTAAGCGGCTTTACCGCCCGCGTGAAATTTTCAAAATCTGTTGTGATCTGCATACACAATTCGCGTGTCGGTGCGAGCACCAGCGCCTGTGTAATGCGTTCTGATTCATTGATCAGTTCAATTAACGGCAGTCCAAAGGCTGCAGTTTTTCCCGTACCCGTCTGGGCGAGGGCAACGATGTCCTGATTTCCTTCCAGAAGAACAGGGATGGCTTTGGCTTGTACGGGGGTGGGCGTTTCAAAACCTAGTTTGCGGATGGCCGCAACAATTTGCCCGGAAAGTCCAAGGGCTTCAAAAGATTGCATGTATGATGGTTAATTATAAACCGCAAAGGTAGGCAAATAAAAGGGGACTATTGTGATGCGCACGAATATAGCGGAGTCGGGGCTTTTGGCGGTTGGGTGTTGGCCGTTGGGTAGTGTTGTCAATAGTTTAGTTGGCAAATACCATGAGGAACCGAGGGCTTAAGCCCGCCACATAGTAATCTCCGACTTAAGTCGGAGGCTACCCGTACCAAGCGACTTAAGTCGCGATCGATCCGTCTGACTTGAAGCCGCTGCCGATAACGCCACACTGTGAGGTGAATTCCAATGCCAATAGCCAAAAGCATTTTATGGGCGTGCCCCTTCCCGCGCGCGGCCGTCATCCTGAGCCTGGCCATGTAGATCAAGCGTGCGCACTAACCGCGAAGGACACCGCGCACGGGTCGTGCCATCCGTTGCAAGTCCGGCCGCCCGCGGGCAACCGCGCTTCGGGCTTTCCACTCCTGTCACTCACGCGATATACTCCGATAAAACACTTGAGGTCAGAAGCAGACTTTCTTTCGCCAAAGCCGATTGCTTTTTGTATCTTCATCTCATGAAACAGTTTTTCAAAAAGCTGGCATTCTTCACCGCATTCATCATTCCTGCGCTGGTCGTAACCGGTTTTTACCTGGGCGATTATTGGAATTTCATCGCCATCGTTTTTTCTTTTTTATTGATTCCGCTGATCGATCAGTCGGTTGGCATTGACACCACTAACGTTGAGCCAGACCAGGTAAAAGTCGTTGGCGAAGAGTTCTACTACCGCTTCGTTACTTATGTTTGGACCTACGTTCAAATCGCGTTTGTTATCTGGGCAGCCTACGCTGTAACTACTGGACAATTGGAGTCCGCTTGGGAATGGGCGGCCTTCGTGCTAAGCGTGTCCCTCGTAACGGGTGGAATCGGCATTACGGTGGCGCACGAGCTTGGCCATAAGAAATCATCACTCGAGCGCACCTATGGTAAGATCTTATTGATGACGGTGTGCTACATGCATTTTTACATCGAGCACAACCGGGGCCATCACGTTACCGTGGCAACACCCGAAGATCCGGCAACGGCCCGCAAGAACGAAAACTTCTACGCGTTCTGGGTTCGTTCTGTGTTTGGCGGATATGCCCACGCCTGGAAACTCGAGCGCGAAAGTTTAATTCGAAATAACAAAGGTGTTCTCAGCATCCACAACGAAATGATTTGGTTTGCCATTCTCCCGATGTTGTTTTGTGCAGCGCTGACCGTTGGATTTAGTGTATTCTTGAATCGAATAACCTGGGAAGTGCCCGTGTTCTTCTTTGCGCAAAGTTTCCTTGCGTTTACCCTGCTTGAACTGGTGAACTATGTTGAACACTATGGCATTGTACGGAAAGAAATCTCACCAGGTCGCTACGAACGAGTGAATCCCGTTCATTCGTGGAATTCAAGTCACATGCTCAGCAATTTCTTTTTGTTTCAGCTGCAGCGGCATTCCGATCATCACGCCTTTGCCTACAAACGCTACCAGGTTCTGAATCATTACGATGTAAGTCCACAGCTTCCCTTTGGGTACCCCACAATGATTATTATGGCCTTGGTGCCTCCGGTGTGGTTTTCGTTGATGAATAAGCGATTGGAGGAGTGGCAGGGGGAAGATTTGAGATTTAAGAATTAAGATTTAAGATTTTGGTTGAGGCTGAATCTACCAGCACGGCCAAGCATTTGATACCTTCGGCCCAGATACGTGCAAAAAAGAAAAAGCGGTCAACTTTGGACCGCTCTAAATCTAAAATCTCACATCTGAAATTACACGTTATCAGACGACAACTTCGCTCCGAGATACTCTCTATTCATGCGAGCAATATTCGTCACACTAATTCCCTTCGGACATTCTGCTTCACAAGCAAGTGTATTGGAGCAAGCACCAAATCCTTCCGCATCCATCTGCGCCACCATGTTTTCTGCTCGAGTCTTCCGCTCAGGTTGTCCCTGAGGTAGCAATGCATACTGCGAAATTTTTGCGCTCACGAAAAGCATCGCTGATGAGTTCTTACACGCGGCCACACAAGCGCCACACTGAATACATGCCGCAGCATCGAATGCCGCATCTGCATCCTTCTTTGGAATTGCAATTTCGTTCGCATCGGGAACACCACCCGTGTTTACGGAGATGTATCCACCGGCTTGCTGTATTCTGTCGAATGCACTTCTGTCGACAACAAGATCTTTTACGATCGGAAAAGCCTTTGCTCTCCAGGGCTCAACGGTGATGGTCTGTCCATCTTTGAACGTTCGCATGTGGAGCTGGCAGGTTGTGGTCTGAAGTGGCCCGTGTGGACGGCCATTGATGTACATACTGCACATCCCGCAAATACCCTCGCGGCAATCGTGATCGAAGGCAACAGGATCTTCACCTTTCTTGATCAGGTCGTTGTTAAGCACATCGAACATTTCGAGGAACGACATGTCCTGTGATACGTGATCAAGCTGGTAGGTTTTGAAATCTCCTTTCGATTCTTTGTTTTTTTGTCTCCAGACTTTTAATGTAATCTTCATAGTTTCTCTGGTATCTCAATTTGTGCGGGTAAACTTGTTAAAGTTGATCCGTTGATTCGTTAATCCGTTGATCCGTTGATTCGTTAATTAGTTGATTCGTTTCGGTCCTCGACTATTCAAGGAAAGAGATGATTTCATCTGCAATCTTGATGTGCATGGACGAGTTTTTACTTTTTCGAGCTGCCTGTGTCTTTATTCCTTTTCTCTAAATACTTTATAAATCCGTTAATCAATACCACCGCTTTCGCAATCTTATCTCGATGGCACGACAGTTGATCAGTTGTGATATAATCTTCATCGTGCGCTATTATAAGGTGATCAGCCAATTCCGTTAAAGAACCTCTGCTCATCCTGCAGAACCGAATGAATTCCTTATAATGATATCTGCCAAAGCCCTCAGCGATGTTGTTCGTTACCGATCGGGACGCCCTCCTGATCTGACTTACCAACTCAAACTTTTCCTCTTTCGGAAAAGGTTTTATTAGGTTGGAAAGATCGAGCCTCAGCTCTCTGGACACTTTCCAGCAATCAAGTTCTTCGAACGATTTTATCAATGCCATATAAATCAGGTTTTACCTTATTCATCTAGCATCTTTGGTATTTTCCACATTGATCCGAATACATGTCGACCTGCTTCTCTCTTGATTAAAGAGGCAACGAATCAACGTATTAACAAATCAACGGATCAACGTTACTTATAGCTCCGTTGAGTCAGTTTAACATTCTCAAATACTAATTCTTCCTTGTGCAGTACTTCAGGTTGATTATCTCCCTTGTACTCCCAAGCTGCTACGTAGGCAAACTCATCG
>DASWTP010000164.1:0-40904 GCA_036402075.1 Chryseosolibacter sp.
GGATCAATTAAAAGATCAGCAAAATTTCTCAGACTTTATAACTACAGGCGGTCTTGTTGGTGAACCTCATGCAAGCACCGGATACAATGATATGATCGGCTTTGAAACTAATACAGGTGGCAGACAAAGCCCTGCAACAACTCTTTTGCATGAGGGTGGACATGCGAAAATTGCCCTTGAATATTACAAACTGCGGCAGAAGTATGAAGAAACAAAAGATGAACGATACCTTGACCAAATGATGGAGTTATCATACAAGATGAGTGCAAGGGAGTCTCCCGGCTTCTTAGACAATGAAGAACAATTTGTCAATAGCAACTATGAAACACCTCATGCACAGAGAATGGGTGAAGGAATAAGGACGAGTGATCATGGAAACCGTGCTTACCAGACTGCGGGGCCGTTCACTTCACAACCGGCATCGGTTGTTGGGCCAATCCAAAACCCTCCCGGAGTAATTCCCCCAAGCGTTTGGCTTAGAATAAATCGTTAAAGGTCAAAGGAAAATTTAAAGCGAAAGAATGAGATTAATAATAATAGTTGTAGTTCTAAGTTTTGTTGGCTGCAAAAGTTATCCGCAATCAAACGGTTGTGATACAGTGTACAGATTTGTTGATGAGATGCCAAAGTATAAAAACAACGGTCAGGATTTAATGACTGACTTTTATAAGTTGAAGATTGAGAAGGATTGCAAGCCCGAAGAATTGCAGCAAGTAGTTTGGGTTATTAATAAGGAAGGCAAAATCTCAAACGTGGAAGTTATCGGCCCTTCGAGTGAACACTGCAAGAATTATGTTATTCAACACGCAAAAACTTTAACAGAATGGACACCGGGAAAGAAGGATGGAAAGCCGGTGTGTGTAAAAATAGTGCTTGCTGTTAACATTAGACCAACGAATAGGTAGCGTGGAAGAAATAGTGCCAAAAATATTACCGCTTGTCGATGCTCTTAACGCAACTGGACGTTGAGAACATTTTCCAGTTGCGAAGGACATTTCAATGATGCAGGTCAAGGTAGACACGTTGCAGACGTTAGATTCTATGCGAACGAGGACGTACCTAATGAGAAAATAGAACATTTCCTTACCAGCATTGTAACGGATTTCAATGACCTCCATTCTTTCTCACCAGTAACGATTTTCGCTTCAAAGAATTTTACTCCTGTCTTTGATAAAGAGAAAGAGGCAAATCCTTTTTTCATGGTGCAGTTTAAAACCGTTTGAATTTTTTGAGCGACCATCAAAAAAAAGAGGACACATCTAACCGCAACGTCTCAAATAATATTTGATTTACCTCTCTTCTCGTGATGGAGAGGCCGGCAAGGTACTTTCTCTACTACCCGAATTACTGTAATAATGAAATAATTTTTCGAACATGCCAATTACAGTTTTGGAACTGCTCTAGCAACACTTACATTTAGCTTCCCACCTCAGATGCCATAAACTAAAAACTGAAGTCATGCTGGCGAAAACATTCGGCAGCGCAGTACATGGTGTCACCGCAAGAACGATCAGCGTTGAAGTGAACGTTGATCAGGGTTTGAAATTCTTCATGAGCGGACTTCCCGATAATGCCGTGAAGGAAAGTCAGCACCGTGTAGAGGCTGCGCTCAAAAGTTGTAAGTATTTTATGCCGCGGAAAAAAACCGTGGTAAACCTGGCCCCGGCAGACATCCGGAAGGAAGGCTCTTCATATGATTTGCCGATCGCCCTCTGCGTACTACAGGCATCCGGGCAAGTCATCATGGAAGCGCTTCATGAATATCTGATTATGGGAGAGCTGGCGCTTGACGGTAAACTGCGCCCGATCAAAGGCGTTTTGCCTATTGCAATTCAGGCCCAGAAGGAAAGCTTCAAAGGATTTATTCTCCCGGCCGACAATGCACGTGAGGCCGCTGTGGTTAAGGGACTTGTTGTGATCCCTGCGAACACATTGAAGGAGGCTGTCGATTTTCTTCTTGGTAAGATCTCAATCGAGCCCACCGTTGTTGACTCAAAAGAAATATTCGCTACAAAGCTCAATCACTATGACATCGATTTTAAAGATGTGCAGGGGCAGGAAAATATAAAGCGAGCCCTGGAGATCGCGGCAGCTGGTGGGCACAACGTGATCATGATAGGTCCGCCTGGCGCAGGTAAAACAATGCTGGCAAAGCGCCTGCCCACCATTCTTCCGCCCCTCACACTTGATGAAGCACTCGAGACAACAAAGATTCATTCGGTTGCCGGAAAGCTGACCGGAGGAATGTCACTTCTTACCACCAGGCCATACCGAAGCCCGCACCACACCGTGTCGGATGTTGCGTTGGTTGGCGGTGGTGGAAATCCCCAGCCGGGTGAAATATCACTTGCCCACAATGGTGTCTTGTTTCTGGATGAGCTCCCCGAGTTCAAACGTGCCGTGCTCGAGGTGATGCGGCAACCGATGGAAGAGCGCAGGGTTACTATATCGCGGGCCAAAGTCTCCATTGATTACCCATCTAATTTCATGCTTGTCGCCAGCATGAATCCTTGCCCCTGCGGCTTCTATAATCATCCCGAAAAGGAATGTGTCTGCGGGCCCGGGATCGTGCAGCGCTATCTCAGCAAGGTAAGCGGACCCTTGCTTGACCGCATCGACCTTCATGTGGAGGTTGTTCCTGTCAGCTTTGACGAAATGACAGCTGGTAGAAAAGTTGAAACCAGTGATGAGATCAGGGCGCGGGTGGTGACCGCACGCGAAATTCAGTCCGCGCGTTTCCGCGATCAGCAAAGCATTTACTGCAATGCCATGATGCCATCAAACATGGTGAAGGAAATCTGCGCCATCAACGATGCCGGTCGCACACTTCTCAAAACTGCGATGGAACGCCTCGGACTCTCCGCCCGCGCGTACGACAGAATTCTTAAAGTTTCACGGACCATTGCAGACCTCGCGGGCAGTGAAGAAATTAAGACAGAACATCTTGCTGAAGCGATTCAATATCGAAGCCTGGATCGCGAGGGCTGGGCGGGGTAGGCTTGTCGTGGATAGCAATCACATTTATTGGAAGGTGCGCGGCAGAAACAGTCAGTAGACATTGGTGATCTCAAAAACGGAATGGAGGTCATTCGGTTTGTAACGCTCACCGCTTTGTGAAAAAATCTGTATTGGCACATGGGCACATTGGCAAATTGGCTAATTTCGGTTCTTATGCGGAAGACGATTCTGTACGGACTGGCACTTGCACTGTTGATTTTCTTTATGAAGATGATCGAATACAAGTTTGTTGTTCGGGAGCTGGCCATTGAATTTTATATCGGAATTATTGCCGTTATGTTTACGGTGGTGGGCATTTGGGCAGGGTTGAAGCTTACATCATCAAAAAAAATAGTTGTTACGGTTCCGGAATCCCCCTTCGTGTTAAATGAGGAGAGTCTGCGATCGCTTGGTATCAGCAAACGCGAGCACGAGGTTCTTGAACTCATGGCGCAAGGACTTTCAAACCAGGAAATAGCTGACCGCCTGTTTGTTTCTCTCAATACGGTGAAGACGCACACCTCAAGCTTGTTTGTGAAGCTGGATGTGAAAAGACGAACACAAGCGGTCCAAAAAGGGAAAGAGCTCAACCTCATTCCTTAGGATTTATCCTCCGAACTCTTGTTTTAGATCACCATACCCCTCCATCCAGGCCTCACCGGTTGCCGTTTTTTCTCCCTCAAAAGCATGAATTCCGTAACTTAACCACAAATCATCCTTTCGGGTGAGTGAAAGAAATGGCTGGAGTGGTTGATTTGGGGCATCAAAAACACAAAACGCTATGAAAAAAATCGTCTTCATCTATGGCCTCATTGCCGGCCTTATCTCGGTTGCCATGTTTTTCATCTCTCATCCCACAGGGGAGATCAATTTCGAGAACGGCATGCTTATCGGGTATGCCACGATGGTAATCGCTTTCTCACTCATCTTCTTTGGTGTAAAAAATTATCGCGACAACCATCTCGAGGGTACGATCACGTTTGGGAAAGCTTTCCAGGTGGGTATTCTTGTTACCCTTGTAGCATCTGTTGTTTACGCCTTGGGGTGGGAAGTGTATTATAACTTCATTGGAAATGATTTCATGGCGCAATACTCGAAGTATTACCTTGATGAGATGGTAAAAGAGGGAGCATCAGCTGCCGAGATTGAGCAAGCTCGGACGCAAATGCAGTCAACCGCTGAGATGTATAAGAACCCCGTGATCAGGTTCGCGATGACACTGATGGAGATTTTCCCGGTTGGTCTGATCGTGACGCTTATCTGTGCAGCGCTTTTGCGGAAACCTCAGTTTCTTCCGAAAGAAGCCTGAAAGCCCGTATACTTAGAATCCAAACCTTAAATTATAATTGACAAATGAAAAAACGAGTAACCGGAATTGGAGGAATATTTTTTAAATCTGAGAATCCGAAGGCGATCAAAGAATGGTATTCAAAACACCTTGGGGTAGGAGAGATTTTCAAGTGGTTGGATGTTGAGAATCCGAAACCAGAGCAACCAGCGCAAACAGTGTGGAGCCCATTTAAGAAAGACACCGACTACTTTGCTCCGAGCGAAAAGCCTTTTATGTTCAACTACCGGGTTGAGAACCTCGAAGAGTTGATGGCAGTATTGAAGTCAGAGGGCGTGCAGCAGGTCGGCAAGATCGAAACATACCCATACGGCAAGTTTGGATGGATTCTGGACCCCGAAGGGAATAAGGTGGAACTATGGGAACCCGTGGATTAAAATGCAATTTTAGATTTGAGATTCAGATTTATGATTGGAGGGTTGACGCGTAGACACTCTTTCGTCTGGGTTATTCATAAATCTAAAATCTAAAATTTTAAATATTCAGAATCCCACTCCCGGACACTTTTTCGTGAAACCGTACAAGGTGTTGAAAACAAAACGCGTCATCTGACGGAATTTGCACATTCATCGAATGGTACAGGAATTGTAAAACAGCATTCAGCAATTCCCATTTGCGGGTTCGGCTACATTAACTCTTCATAGGTTTAGGTTAAAGGTGGTCGAACCCTTAATTTTTTTATCCCCCAAAAAGACCGACCCGTTCTTCAAACTTTTTTCTTTGCCGCACCATCTTATTACATCACATACGTAAACATCTTCCTCCATGCTCAAGAACTTGCTGAAAATTGCGTTGCGCAATATTTTAAAGGATAAAACCTACAGTGCCATCAACATCCTCGGTCTGACCATTGGTATTACCTGTAGTCTCTTTTTGTTTCTTTACATTCTGCATGAGCTGAGTTACGACCGGTACCACAAGAACGCAGACAACATTTATCGAATTATATCAAATGTAAAAGAACCTGATGATGCATTCACGTGGTCATTTGTACAGGCTCCACTGGGTGAAGAACTGCGTGATAACTATCCCGAGGTACAGAACGCGGTTCGCTTTTTTGGCACCCCGCGTACCGAGTATAGAAACGGTGACAAGAAATTTTTTGAGGAAGATTTTTTTCAGACCGACTCCACGGTGTTCGATATGTTCACGTATGAATTTATCGAAGGAGATCCCGCAACCGCGCTGGACGCCCCGCAGTCGATTGTGCTTACTGAGCGGATTGCCATTAAGTATTTCGGCAGCGCGAAGGCAGCCATAGGGGAGGCGTTACAGAATCAACAGGATCAGCAATTGAAAGTGACAGGTGTCATCAAGGATGTTCCCACCAACAGCCATTTCAGATTCGATGCGCTTATTTCACGCCCAACGGTACCGTTGAGTCCTTTCTCATGGGGAGGGTTTGGCGTGTTCACTTATATCCAGCTTCCCCCAGGCTATGACCTTGCGAAAATGGACGCTAGTCTTGATAAGGTCGTGAAAGAAAAGGTGAACCCGATTTTTGAGCAATACAATATCAAAGTGAAATATGGGTTACAGCGCATCACCGACATTCACCTGCACTCGAAAATTGCGGATGAGGCAGAGGAAGGAGGAGACATTTCATACATCTATATCTTCGGTGCTATTGCGGTATTCATGCTTGTTATTGCCTGCATTAATTACATGAACCTCGCCACTGCACGATCGGCTAATCGCGCGAAAGAAGTCGGGGTGCGCAAAGTCATGGGGTCGCAGCGGAAGCAACTCATTGTTCAGTTCATTACGGAGTCGCTGGTTATTACGGTCATTGCATTAATTGTAAGCCTCGGACTGGTCTATGCGCTACTTCCTGCATTCAACACCCTTGCCAATAAACAACTGCCGTTTTCTTACGTGATGCAAACGCCAGTCGTCCTAAGCCTGTTCGGTGTCACGCTGTTCACCGGGGTGATCGGGGGGAGCTATCCGGCATTTTACCTTTCTGGATTTAATCCTGTGAGTGTACTAAAAGGAAAGCTCGCTACCAAAGGTGGAACGGTTATGTTCAGAAGGATTTTGGTGGTGGCTCAGTTTGCTATCTCGATCTTCATGCTGATTTCAACGTTGATCGTGTTCGATCAGCTTACCTTCATGCGAAACAAAGATCTTGGTTTTGACAAGGAACATGTAATTCGCCTTAACCTCGCGGGACCGGAACTCCAGGCCAAATCCTCACTGCTTGCCGAACGATTGAGGGGATCATCAGACGTTGCCGGTGTTGGAATGGCTACGTCTTCGCCAGGACAGAACATTGGCAAAGCGTTGTTTAAGGTGGAGGATAATGATGGCAAGATGGTGGATCGAGGTGTAGATCTGTTCAGTGCCGACTATGATTTCGTGAAGGCTATGGGAATGGAAATCGTACAGGGGCGAGACTTTTCGCGCGATGTCCCTTCCGATACGACCTATGCAGTACTGGTGAATGAAGCTATGGTGAAGCGAATGGGCTGGACTAATGCCCTTGGAAAAAAGTATGTGATCGAGCAAGGGGGGCCAAACAACACCACCATCGAAAAACGTGTGGTTGGCGTGGTGAAAGACTACCATCAAAACTCGCTGTACGATGTTATCGAACCACTGATGATCGTTCTTGATAAAAATTTCCGGTTTGTTTTTGTTCGCACATCTGAAGGGGATGTAAAGCAATCAGTGGCATCGGTTGAAAGCATCTGGAAGGAAGTGTACCCGAACCAGCCTTTTGAATACCAGTTCCTGGACAGCGATTTCAATTCGCAATATCGGGCGGATGAAAAGCGTAGCCAGATCTTTACGTCATTCTCCATCTTGACTGTTGTGATTGCCTGCCTGGGACTTCTAGGTCTTGCGGCATTCACCACTGAGCAGCGCACGAAGGAAATCGGTGTGCGAAAGGTCATTGGAGCAAGCGTGCAGAACCTTGTGTTCCTCGTCTCAAAAGAGTTTTTCGTGCTCGTTGGCCTTGGGATGCTGCTTGCGTTCCCGGCTGCATGGTACTTTACCGACAACTGGTTGCAAAATTTTGCTTACCGGATCGACTTGTCTTCCGAATGGTTGACCTTTATCATATCGGCCTTACTTGCATTTGTGATCACGCTTTCAACCGTGGGTTATCATGTGATTCGTGCAGCGTCAGCAAATCCGGTGAACTCTTTGCGAGACGAGTAAATCCTAGACGCGGAAGCGACTACCTTTCGGAACCTTCAGGTTGCGAGCGGCAGGGCGTGCCGGGCATCAGCGAAGTGTGATTGCTACTCGTGTAGCAAATTACCGCATGCCCAAATTTCAAAATCTAAATTTTTCAGATTACTTCCGGAAGCGAATGGTAAACGTTGTGCCTTTGTCTACTTCGCTGTTGGCAGCAATAGAGCCACCCATTGATTCAATTTGCGTTTTTACCAGGAATAAACCGACACCGCGCGCATGTTCGTGCACGTGAAAGGTTTTATGTAAACCAAAAAGTTTATCTCCGAATTTTTCGAGGTCGATGCCCTGCCCGTTGTCAGAGATTTTCACTTCAATGTATGAGTCGCCTTTGCGTTCAACTTTCTGGCTGACGAAATGAATTTTTGGTTTCCGGTCAGGGGACCGATACTTGATTGAGTTGCTCAACAGATTTTGGAAAATACTTTCAAGGTAGGCTTTCGGATATTCGATGACCGGTGCTTCATTGAAGTCAAATGTCACCGATGCTTCCGCCTGGATAAGCTCTCCTTCCAGAGACTGAATGACCTTGTCGAGGATTTCCTTGAATCGAATCTGGTCTTTTTGCAGGTCTGTCTGCGTTTTTACCTTGAGCGTTTCCATCAGGTCATTCATGGTTTCGCTCAGGTTTTTCGCCAGGTTCTTAAGTTTATAGAAAATGAGTTTGTAGTCCTGGATACCGCTGTTTTCGTCAAGCAGGTTGATTAACGCGTTGATATTTCCGATCGGTGAACGCAGGTTGTGCGAGATGATGTGCGCAAATTCATCGAGTGCTTTGTTTTGCTCCTGCAATGTGAGGGCGATCGCTTCAACATTGGTCTTTGAGCGAAGAAGTTCTTCTTCATATTTTTTACGATCAGTGATATCGACCGCTGATGCATAAAATACCGGCAGATGCATGTCTGGAGCACAACTCCACAGGAGCCACCGGTAGGATCCATCCTTACAGCGATACCGGTTTTCAAACTGACTCACCTTCTTTCCCGTTCTCACGCCTTCCACAACGTAAAGCGTGGCGTCCAGATCATCGGGGTGAAGGAGTTGAACGAACGGGGTTTGAAGCATTTCCTCTTTGCTCCAGCCAAGTAACGATGTCCAGGAATCACTCACACGCTTAAATGTTCCGCCCTCGCCAATAACCACGTTAAGGCTTACCGGGTTATTGAATACGCGATGGTTCTCTTCGGTAATCTGGATCAATTCCTCTTCCGATTTTCGCTGGGCCGTTACGTCAACGAGAAAGCCTTCCAGCATGGTAAGCGTATCGTTGTCAAAAACACCGACACCCGTTTCTTCAATCCAGCGCCATTCTCCGCTTCGGTGTTTGAGGCGATAACGGATATTGAATTGCGTTTTTCGTTTTATTGATTGATTCACCGCCTCATGAATAAAAATGACATCTTCCGGGTGGAATAGCTGTGCGAATGTAACCTCCTTCCGATAAAATTCTTCGGCCGTGTATCCGGTTATCTGTTCGATGTGATCATTTAAGTAGATCACTGAATAATCGTCATCGTTGTGACAGAGGTAGATCGCCCCAGGTACATTTTCCGCCAGGATCTTGAACTTATCGTCAACATCTTTAACAATGTCTTTTGCAAAGATCTTTTCGGTGAGGTCTTGTGGTATGGCCACGTAGCCCATGATGGCGTCTTGTTCATCAAGCAGGGGACTTATGGAAACGGACGCAGGGAACCTTGTTCCGCCCTTCTTCAACATCGTCCAGGTGTCTCGCGTGGTTTTGCGGGAAAGTTTTGTCTTGTAAACCAGGATTTCAAATAGAGGTTCAATCGTTACGCCAAGTTCCTGGGAAATGTTCTCACCTTTAGCGATGACTTCCTCCAGGTCGAAAAATATCAGCGGATTATTCCTGGAGATCAATTCTTCTGCGTTATAACCGAGAAGCTGCTCAGCGGCCTTGTTCATGCTGGTGACAATTCCTTCCATTGAAACTGAGATCATCGGGATTTCCGCAGTGTTCAGGATTGCCTCTTGCAGCCTGAACGCCTCCGCCAACGCGTTTAGGAATTTATTGTCGCGAACATCTTTTGCCGAAAAGGGATTTTCCATGAGGGTGGATCAGGGAAAGATAAAGGTAGAAAAAATCACCTATGCACTGGTAGGGATGCCTATTTAAAATTTCGCTGCCGTTTTGCCTCGAACACAACGACTGCGGTAGCTGTTGAAACATTCATTGAATCGATCGCTCCCTGCATTGGGATAATAATGTTTGCTGATGACGCCTTCACCCAGGTGTCCGATAGGCCGGTTGCTTCAGTCCCCATGACGATGGCCGAGGGTTTGGTGTAGTCGACCGAGTGATAAGGTTGCGATGCCTTGAGGTAGGTGCAGTAGATAGCGATGTTGTTTTCACGAAGCCATTTGATCGTTGCATCGGACGATGCGGAGGCCGTCTGGACTGTAAAGAGGCATCCGATACTTGATCGGATCACGTTAGGATTATAGAAGTCTGTTTGAGGGTCGCAGATGATAACAGCATCGACACCTGCCGCATCTGCCGTTCGTAAGATCGCACCGAGGTTGCCAGGTTTTTCGACAGATTCAAGCACGAGCACGAGGGGATTGGCTTTCAGTTTGATTTCACCAAGACGGTGTGTCTTTTGTTCCGCTACAGCCAAAACACCACCTGAATTCTCCCGCATCGCAATTTTATCGAATACATCCTTGGAAACCGGGATTAAGAGTTTTTCATCTGCTCCGAGCGACTCCAGTTCTTTTCGCGTAATAATATCTTCGCAGAAAAACAGATTTCCGATTTTGTAACCAGCTTGTAAAGCGAGCCCGATCTCTTTCTTTCCTTCCACCACGAACAGGCATTGCTTCCTGCGTTCCCTTGGCTTTTCAAGGGCCAGCAGGTTTTTGACCTTTGGATTTTGTGTGCTCGTGATTGTGAAGTGCATACGCGCCAAAAGTAAAGAGCCAAAAACCAAGAACCAAATACCAGGCTCCTCTCGGGAAGAGGAAAGAGGTAAAAGACAAGCAATCGGAATATTCCCTAACTTTGCCGGATTGCTTTAAGACGAGGAAGAACATGAGCACATGGGCACAACCTTAACACACTAACACCCTAACACCTTAACACACTAACACCCTAACACCTTGAATCTCCAATTGCTGCACCCTTCGTCATGGACGGAATATGAACTCATCGACTCTGGCGATTTTGAAAAACTCGAACGGTTCGGGAAATACGTTTTGATCCGCCCGGAGCCCCAGGCCCTTTGGAAAAAAGTGCTGTCAGATGATGAATGGAAAAAAATGGCGCATGCAAAGTTTGTGCGTGAGCAGAAAGATAAGTTCCGGTTCACTGATGATGTGAAAGGCGGGTGGTCAAAAGATCCGAAGATGCCGGAAAGCTGGAACATAAACTACCAATACGGCTCCCTCAACCTGACCCTTCGACTGGCACTGACAGGTTTCGGGCATGTTGGAATTTTTCCGGAGCAAGGAAATAATTGGAATTTCATTTATGATACGGTGACCAGCTGGAATAATCCGAAGGCGAAAGTGTTGAACCTTTTTGCCTACACGGGCGCTGCTTCTGTCGTGGCTCGATCTGCTGGCGCGGAAGTCGTTCACTGCGATGCGTCACGCCCGGGGTTGAACTGGGCCAACCAAAATATGCAGCTGAACAACCTCGATAATATTCGCTGGGTGTATGAAGATGCTTTCAAGTTTGTGAAACGCGAAGTGAAACGCGGCAACAAATACAATGGAATTCTTATGGACCCGCCACCCTATGGACGTGGACCTGAGGGAGAAAAATGGACGCTTCAGGAGCAGCTGGACGAACTCATCAGCATGAGCAGCCAGCTACTTGAACCTAAAAATTGTTTTTTCATTGTGAGCATGTACGCAGTCGGGTTGTCTCCGGTTGTGGGGTTAAATGTTGCGCAGACCTATTTTGAAAACAAGAAAATTGAAACGGGAGAATTCTTCTTAAAGTCCAAACATTATCGGAATCTGCCCATGGGAACGTTTTTGAGGTTTTCAGCGTAGTATTCGCGAGCGGTAATTCGTATATTTAGTTCATGACAAAGGGAGTGAATCATCCACCGAGAACAATAATGGAAGTATATGAAATGCTTCCAGAGGGAACCCTTGCTGAGTTAATAGACGGAATTATTTATATGTCGCCATCGCCTGTTGCAATCCACCAAATTGTGCAGGGAAACATTTTTAGAAGATTGGGGAATCATGTTGAGGAGACAGATCAGGGGATTATGATTCCTCCACCGATGGACGTCTTCCTGGATGACCATTCTAATGCGGTTCAACCCGACATAATTTTCATAGCTAAACCAAATCTTGACATCATCAAGAAAAAGATTAGGGGAGTCCCTGATCTTGTCGGTGAAGTCATCTCTCCAGGCAATACAAAGCACGATGTTGAAAGGAAGAAGAATTTGTATGAGAGATTTGGGGTGAAAGAATACTGGATAATTGAACCGGAATCCAAAACAGCAACCGGTTTTCATTTAGTGAACCAAAAGTTCGAACCATTGCCGGTGTCTGTTGGTAAGTTGAAATCTATTCTACTCGGCTGCGAAATAAGCTTCTAGATTCTCATGATGCAGCGACTTCGATATCCACTAAAAGACGATTATGGGAGTGTTCAAGTCACTTCCCGAAGGAACGTTGGCAGAACTTATTGAAGGAAAATTGTGTCACCTGGATCATCCGAAGATCAACAAAGAGTTCACTTGAGCTGAATTTTGAACTCTCATCTTTCATAAGCAAGCAAAGATGGGTGTATTGCGTTACGCCTTTTCGATGTGTTTCCGGACAACCATTCGAATGCAGTTCAGCCCGACTTTGTCGTCATTTTGAATTCCAACAATGATATCATTAAAGCTGACGGCATACATGGATGTCCCGATTTCATTGTTGATATCTTATCACCGTGGAATTCCAACCGGGACTCATTGAGAAAAAGAAATTATACAATGATTCGGTGTCAGGGAATTTTGGATAGTTCATCCTAAGGCAAAACAATCAACCGGGTATCTCCTCAAAGACGGAATATACACTCGGCTCGAAACCGATTTCGGAAAACTTAAATCGGTGATCCTCAACCACGAATTCAACTTCTGAATTCATCCCGCAATTTTCAGATTACGCGGCTGTAAATCACCAAATTAAGCGTATCTTTGCGCCTCAATTAACGAAATTACGAGGATTTTGAGGTTTTATGGACAATAACAAGATCAGGAACATTGCTATTATCGCTCACGTTGACCACGGAAAAACAACGCTGGTTGACAAACTTTTACATGCCGGCCACCTTTTCAAGGATCACGAAAACCCTGGTGAGCTCATCATGGACAGCAATGACCTGGAACGCGAACGCGGGATCACCATTCTTGCAAAAAATGTTTCCGTTCGCTACAAGGATTACAAGATCAATGTCATCGATACACCAGGTCACAGTGACTTTGGTGGGGAAGTTGAGCGTGTGTTGAATATGGCCGATGGCTGCTTGCTGCTTGTTGATGCATTCGAAGGTCCGATGCCTCAGACACGTTTCGTGCTGCAAAAGGCACTTCAGCTTGGCCTGAAACCAATCGTGGTTATTAACAAGGTCGATAAGAAAAATTGTACTCCTGACGAAGTTCATGAACAGGTTTTTGACCTGATGTTCCAGTTGGACGCAACGGAAGAGCAGCTTGATTTCCCAACGTTCTATGGTTCAGCGAAAAATGGCTGGATGAGCACCGACTGGAAAAATCCTTCTACCGATATTACACCGTTGCTTGACGGTATTATTCAATATATCCCTGCCCCAAAAATTGCCGAAGGAACAACGCAGATGTTGATCACTTCCCTTGAGTACTCTTCATACATTGGTCGCGTTGCGATCGGACGGGTGCACCGTGGCTCTGTCAAAGCAGGCCAGCAACTGGCGATGGTGAAGCGTGAGGGAAAAGGAATTGTAAAGTCGAAGTTGAAGGACCTTTATGTATTTGAGGGTTTCGAAAAGAAGAAAGTTGACGAAGTAAAGGCTGGGGAGATCTGCGCACTGGTAGGCCTTGAAGGTTTTGAGATCGGTGATACGGTTACGGATCCGGAAAAACCGGAAGCGATGAAGTCGATCGCGATCGATGAGCCTACGATGAGTATGCTCTTTACGATCAACAACTCTCCGTTCTATGGTAAGGAAGGAAAATTTGTTACATCCCGTCACATTAAGGACAGGCTTGATAAGGAACTCGAAAAGAACCTTGCATTGCGTGTGGGTGACACGGGCTCAGCGGATTCATTCATGGTGTTCGGCCGTGGTGTTCTCCACTTGTCGGTGCTGATCGAAACCATGAGACGCGAAGGTTACGAATTGCAGATTGGTCAGCCGCAGGTAATCTTTAAAGAGATCAATGGCCAGAAATCTGAGCCTGTGGAAGAATTGACGATCGATTTGCCTGAGACAGATGCAGGTAAAGCGATCGAAACTGTTTCGCAGCGCAAAGGCGAAATGCTTAACATGGAGCCGAAGGGAGATCGTATGATTTTGAAGTTCAACATTCCGTCACGCGGAATTATTGGATTAAGAAACTACTTGTTGAACGTAACTGCGGGTGAAGCGATCGTTACTCACCGGTTTAAAGAATACCAACCATACAAAGGAGAAATTCCCGGACGTATCAATGGTTCCTTGATCGTGATGGAACAAGGTGAAGCAATTGCTTATTCACTTCATAATCTCCAGGATAGAGGGAAATTTTTCATCGATCCAGGAGAGCCTGTATATGAAGGGCAGGTTATCGGTGAGCACAGCCGCAGCGGTGATCTTGTAATCAACGTTACAAAAACGAAAAAACTCACCAACATGCGCGCTACCGGTGCTGACGAAAAAATGAGAATTGCACCTCCAATCAAGTTTTCATTGGAAGAAGCGTTGGAATACATTCAGTCTGACGAGTACGTTGAAGTGACACCTAAGTCAATTCGTTTAAGAAAGATCTACTTGACTGAGAACGAAAGAAAGCGTTTCGGTAAGAACTAGTAATTATCAGTATTGATATACCAAAGGCTCGAAGTGATTCGGGCCTTTTTTGTTTTTGGTCATTTGGCGTACGTGTGTTTGACATCAATGTAGAAACTGAGAATGTCTTTGGAGTCTTTATCTAGGTAGAAAAGGTTTACTTCCTTCCTGAGATGTTCGGACGCTATGATTAAAATTTCAATTTCTGTGTGCTTTGGCAGTCTGCGTTTCTCGATTCTGAATTCTTTGATTTCATTCCATAAAAATCGCGATGGTCTTTCCATGTTGATGTCAATAAAGTCTTTAGTCAAAATTATTATTGAGCTGGTGTCCGATAGTCGTTTTGAAAGGATCCATACCATCCAAATAAAAAAAGCAGTCAACGGGATAATTAGGCTTAGCGCGAGCATTCTGGGGTAAGTAGAGTAGTTGATGGTGTAGAAGGCTGAAGTTATCGATCCAATTATTATCATTGAGTAAGCCACAATGTGTATAACGATGCCGCGTTTGTCATGTTTAATTTCAAGTTTGTCCATTCAATCGATTTAGTAAAAGCAAAATTCTACGATCCATTTCTTCCGATTTGTTTAAAAAAGCCCTTCTTGTATTAATATTTGTCCGTTCAATATTGTCAATACATTAGCGATGTGATATAAAAAAAGCTCGAAATTTTCGAGCCTTTTTTATTCTTCGTGTTCCTTATAGTCTTAGTGCGTTTGTGGCTGTCACATATTTCTCCGATACTGCCCACCGAACGCGCCTACTGATAGTAAAGAATGGAGCTGCATTAGGGACGCCACTTGATATTTAATGGACCTTTCCAAATACTTTCCGGTTTCCATACTTCCCATTTTGTTGCCAGATATTTTTAATACTATGAATAAATTTTGCGTTCATCGATGGCTCTGCATTTTCATATTGCTATCAGCCAGCACATTAAACTGTTTTTGTCAGTCCTTCGTGTCTGACCCTGAAATCCCAAATCCAACCATAACTTTTCTCAACGATAGCGTTGTGAGATTGGACTATGATAGTATTTATCACGTTCATGAGTGGTGGGACACGATTCAGTATCCGGGAGTGGTTTTTCAAGATGGTAGGCTTACGTACGATTACACTAGAATTTTTAGCGACCTCATGACAGTTTTGGATGCGCGCGAATACCACTTTATTCCTGTTTATGGAGATGATGACTTAAGGTACGGCTTATTGTTTGATCCGGCTCAAGGATTCCATACGATGCCAGGAGGAGACAACGCTGGGTCCCCCAACACAATTCCTGCAAAAAATATTGGTAGAGAGAATAATTCATATGATCAGCATGCTGGTGGAGTTCATCCTGAAAGGGGAGACAACTATTCAATGCCGCATATGAATGATATTAAGATTCTACCTAAATCTTCGACCAACATATTCGGACACCATCCGAATTTTGGATCAACGATGAGGCTTTTTCATGAAATCGGTCATACATGGGGAGTAATTTGGAATACTTCCGTAGCTAATGCGCTCAACTGGGACGTTCTGAATTGGGAACCCTGGATGCCCCCAATTACACTTGTTGCAGGTGGAAATCACTGGTGGCCTTATGGTAGCAATAGGTGGGTTGATCCAAAAAATGGTGGATTACTTACAAGTTCAGCATCAATAAACAGATTTAATATTTTCGATTTGTACGCTATGGGTGCCGTATCTTACAATGATATAGTTGATTCAGTGTTGTATGTTAGAGATCCTAATACTTTAGTTGAATACCCTGTCACGGTTGATTCGCTTATTCTCCTTTTAAATAAGGCACAAAACTATCTTAATATCACCCCGCCCGAAGATCTTCCGAATTATCTTCAAGGTGACGAGTATTTGACGGGCGATGGAAAAAGGATACCTGCAACCGATCCCAACACGCAACACTTCAAAACTTTGATTGTGGTGGTTACAGGTGCAGAAAGTATTTTCAGCAGGTCTGACAAGGATTTAGTTTTAAAATTAGCAAAAGACGTTCCACCAGACTGGGAGATCGCCACCAGAGGTTACTCTCACATGAGTACAAAGCTTGAACACAAAATGGTTAACGACTTTGGTCGATACCTAGGATTTGGCAATTCGGTCACCATCAAGTGGGAGCATTTTGTTTCCGCTTATGGCGCCTATAAACAAGCATCGCCAGATGGTATTCGAATTGAAGGTCTACCAACGAGAGGCACCTTATCATTCAATGGGCTAGCGGTAGCGGTCGGCCAGACCTTTTCTCCAGCAGATTTCGCTTTCGGTCACTTCACCTATACCAAAGACGCTGACAAGCGATTCACGGGGGATGAATTTCAGTGGAATGCGATTACCCAGGGTAGATGGGCTGTAGCGGCTAAGGTAACTATCAAGCCGTTTTCGAACAGCATGACATCTAATAACGAAAGCTCAATCCAATTTGAGAATGAACAACGGAGAGGAATCTTAACAGCATATCCGAATCCATTTGATGACATCATTACACTCACTGCGAGCGAAGACATTGATGAAGAAGTGCGCATCTCCGTGTCAGATCAAAATGGACAAGCGATCCACTCGCAAACTGCATCGCGATTTTCTAAAAATGAGAATCTAGTAATAGACCTTGCGGCAAATAACAGTAATGGTATTCTTTATTTATCAGTCACAATTTCAGGAAGAACGCAGACAAAACGCATATTGCGAAAATAGGCAATCAATGAAAAAGGCTCGAAATTTTCGAGCCTTTTTTATTCTTCGTGTTCCTTATAATCTTAGTGCCTTGGTGGCGATCACATATTTCTCCGATACTGACCGCCCACTTCGAAGAGCGCCTTTGTAATCTGCCCCAGCGAGCAAACCTTGCCAGCTTCCATCAACTCTTCGAAAATGTTTTTGTTTTGGATAGCTGCCTCCTGGATCTTCGCCAACGCTTTTTTCGATCGGTCTGCCTGGAACGAATTCAGCTGGCGAAGCATCTTGATCTGGTATTCCTTTTCTTCTGTGGTTGCACGAATTACTTCCTGCGGAATAATGGTAGGCGATCCTTTCGAGCTTAAGAATGTATTTACACCGATGATCGGATATTCACCTGTATGTTTCAAGGTTTCGTAATACAAACTTTCTTCCTGGATCTTTCCGCGTTGATACATGGTCTCCATCGCTCCAAGCACGCCACCACGTTCTGTGATGCGATCAAATTCCGCAAGCACAGCTTCTTCAACCAGGTCAGTGAGCTCTTCAATAATGAATGATCCCTGAATAGGATTTTCATTTTTCGCTAGACCTAATTCCTTATTGATGATCAACTGAATTGCCATCGCTCTGCGAACAGATTCTTCCGTTGGCGTTGTGATAGCCTCATCGTAAGCATTGGTATGCAGCGAATTGCAATTGTCGTATATCGCGTAAAGCGCCTGAAGCGTTGTGCGGATATCGTTGAAATCAATTTCCTGCGCGTGCAACGAACGGCCTGAAGTCTGAATGTGATATTTCAACATTTGACTGCGCGAATCCGCACCATACTTGTTCTTCATCGCCTTAGCCCAGATTCTTCTCGCCACGCGACCGATCACTGAATATTCCGGATCGATACCATTGCTAAAGAAAAACGAAAGGTTAGGAGCGAAGTCGTTGATGTTCATGCCACGGCTCAGGTAATATTCCACGTAAGTGAAGCCATTGCCCAGCGTGAACGCTAATTGTGTAATCGGATTTGCACCGGCTTCCGCGATATGATATCCTGAAATGGAGACCGAATAGAAGTTTCGGACATTCTTGTCAATAAAATATTGCTGAACATCACCCATCAGGCGAAGGGCAAATTCGGTCGAGAAAATACAAGTGTTCTGTGCCTGGTCTTCCTTGAGAATATCAGCCTGAACGGTTCCCCGTACTTGGGATAATGTTTCAGCCTTAATCTTTTCGTAAACATCTTTTGGAAGAACCTGATCCCCGGTAACGCCCAACAGCATCAACCCAAGTCCGTCATTGCCCTTCGGCAGAGTGCCCTGATAGGCAGGATGTTCACCTTCGTGATTTTTATAGATCTCAGCAATCTTGTTTTTCACCTCGGCCTCAAGTCCGTTCTTCTTAATATAGATTTCACATTGCTGATCGATGGCAGCATTCATAAAATACGCGAGCAACATCGGGGCGGGCCCGTTGATCGTCATCGACACGGATGTTTTCGGATCGGCCAGGTTGAATCCGCTGTACAATTTCTTGGCATCGTCAAGGCAGCAGATGCTAACACCTGAGTTTCCAATCTTACCATAAATATCCGGACGATAATCAGGATCGTTTCCGTAAAGCGTCACCGAGTCAAAAGCAGTTGATAGACGCTTTGCTGGCATAGCCATGCTCACATAGTGAAAACGTCTGTTCGTCCTTTCCGGCCCGCCTTCGCCTGCAAACATTCGCGTAGGATCCTCGCCTTCACGTTTGAATGGATAAATTCCCGCAGTGTAAGGAAATTCGCCAGGCACATTTTCCTGTAGACTCCATTGCAGCAGATCACCCCATGCTTCATATTTGGGAAGCGCAACTTTTGGAATTTGCAGGTGCGACAATGACTCGCTATGTGTCTGAATTCCGATTTCTTTGTCTCGCACTTTAAATTTGAAAACAGGATCTTTGTATTTTTTCACCTTGTCAGACCATTCTGAAAGAAGCTTCCAATTTTTTGGATCAAAATTCAGTTTCAACTTCTCGAATTGCTCCTGTAATACTTTGATCAAGCGATCTTTGTCATCAAGCGTTGAGTCTTTGAATGTGTCGATGGATTTCTGAATCGCGTAAAGCTTCTGCGCAATCTCTTTCTGCTCTTTTGCCCAGGCATCGTACTTCCGATTGTTTTCAGTGATCTCGCTGAGGTAACGAGTACGATTCGGTGGAATCACGAAGATCTTCTCCGACATTTCGCGCGTAATCTCGAAGGTAGATTTAAGATTGGCTCCCGTTTTTTCAACGAGCTTATCTATTACTTGCTTGTACAGTTGATTCGTTCCCGGATCGTTGAATTGAGATGCGATGGTTCCGAACACCGGCATGTCTTCAACCTTGCTTGTCCACAGTTGGTGGTTGCGTTGATATTGTTTTTTTACGTCACGCAACGCATCCAATGCGCCACGCTTGTCGAACTTGTTCAAAGCAATAACATCGGCAAAATCAAGCATGTCGATTTTTTCGAGTTGGGTTGCAGCTCCATATTCCGGTGTCATCACATACAAGGAGGCATCACTGTGATCGAGGATCTCGGTATCGCTCTGGCCAATACCTGAAGTTTCCAGAATGATCAGGTCAAATGACGCAGCTTTCAGGATCATCACCGCTTCCTTTACATAGGCAGACAGGGCAAGGTTGCTTTGTCGTGTGGCCAGCGAACGCATGTAAACTCTGGCGTTGTTGATTGCGTTCATGCGTATTCGGTCTCCCAGCAGCGCTCCACCAGTCTTGCGTTTCGATGGGTCGACCGAGATGATGCCGATACGTTTCTCCTTGAAGTCGATCAAAAATCTTCTGACAATTTCATCGACCATCGAAGATTTTCCTGCACCACCCGTTCCAGTTATTCCGAGCACTGGCGTTTTTGATATTTCTGCTTTTTTCTTAACCGCTTCGAAAACAGATTTATGGTTGTCGTAGAAATTTTCGGCAGCGGAGATCAGCTGCGCAATTTCAAGTGTCTTATCAGCGGTCAGTGTGTTGACGTCAATCGAAATGTTTTGACCTGTAGGATAATCGCTTTTCTCGATCAGGTCGTTGATCATTCCCTGCAAGCCCAGCGCTCTGCCATCGTCAGGTGAGTAAATTCGAGTTATTCCATAATCCATCAGTTCCTTGATCTCATCGGGAAGGATCACACCACCACCACCACCGAAGATCTTTATGTGACCTGCACCTTTTTCATTTAGCAGGTCGTACATGTATTTGAAATATTCATTGTGGCCGCCCTGGTAGCTGGTCATCGCAATTGCCTGAGCGTCTTCCTGGATGGCTGTGTTCACAACTTCTTCAACGCTTCGATCGTGTCCGAGATGGATTACTTCGCAGCCGGTTGCCTGAATAATTCTACGCATAATGTTGATGGCCGCATCATGCCCATCGAACAGACTTGCCGCAGTTACAATTCTGACTTTGTTTTTTGGCTTATACGGCTCTGGTGCCTTGTGGCCCGCTAAAACCTGCTGTTTTTCTTTCTTTCCGGCACTTAAGGTGTCTGTACTCATATCTTTTATAAGGAGTCAGTTTGAATTGAAGGCCAAAATTAAGGAGATCGGGCGGATAAAGCTAACGGTTATTAGGTTAATGGTTTTCGGGGATTGGAGGAGGCGCAATGAATTATTATCTTGGTTAAACAACCCCCACTGAATGCTTTCACAAAAATGCACCCCCGCGTTGCTTTTGGTCGCTATTTGTTTCGCAGCAAACGCCCAAACGGAACAGAAGAAATCCTGGCGTTTCAGCCCGCTCCCCGTTGTCTACTATTCTCCTGAAACAAAACTCGGCTTTGGTGTGCTGCTTGGAGCAAACAAAACACTGGGCAACGATTCGTTAACCACAGGATCGTACCTCCAGACCTCGTTCATTTACACACTTAACAAACAATATGAGTGGAGCAACATCGGGAGGATCTATTCACCGGGCAACAAACGTATTTTTGACTACAAGTTATACTACGCTTTCTTCCCGGAGTTCTATTATGGTTACCAGGTGGAAAACCCGGAGGAGTACGAATTGCCAATTGAGTTCAATCGCACTTGGATTGAACTAAAACATCTCTGGCGAGTGAAGGGAAATCTTTATCTCGGAGCCTATGGGCGATTTAACCGAATCTACAACCTAACCTTACCAAGCGATGTCAATTCACTGCTTGTAGCGCCTCGCGGACATCCTGAATACCATGTTGCAGGGTTCTCACCCTTGTTTGTAATCGACAGCCGCGACAACCAGGTTTATCCACGCATTGGAAAATACCTGGAGGTTCAATGGGTAGGCCACCCGTCTTTTCTGAGTGATTATGTGTATGGTAATCTGCGAATCGATTTCAGGTTTTACAAGAAGACCGACTGGCTAAAGGATGACGTGATTGCTACACAATTTTTCTTAAACCTGAACCAGGGGGATATTCCCTTCCGGGATATGGCAGACATTGGAGGTTCAAACACCATGCGTGGCTATTACCGGGGCTATTACCGTTACAAAAATATGTATGCTTGGCAGACCGAATATCGTTTTATGGTTCATCGGTTCGTAGGCTTCGCGGCATGGCTTGGCTTGGCAACTTTGTCGGAAGACTGGGATGCACCATTTCGTCATTCGGTAAAACCTAGCGCGGGCTTAGGTCTTCGGGTGCGGATCAATCAAACAGATAAGTTGAATGTTCGGGCGGATTACGGGTTCGGGAAAAACCAGCAGGGCCTCTATCTCGATGCTGCCGAAGCTTTTTAAGGGAATCACCTTAGCCTGTGTCGTGGTATTTTTGAGTTCCTTACAAATCTTTTCAAACCGATCTTGCGTTCACATAGTCTAATCGGCATGATGTGCTTTTATGAAAAGATTGGTTCATATCCTTCCCCTGCTTGGAGCTTTCTTATTTCTGATATCCTGTGAGGAGGAGACACCTAAGAAACAAAAGCAATATCGTCCGTTGCGGATCGAAGAGGTTGCGTACAAGCGCGAGCTGGTTTACAATCCAGCAGGCCAGGTAATACGGGTGATTTCCGAATCGGTGATGCCCGATAAGGAAGTGATTTCCACCATCCAGGAATTTGAATATTCGAACGAGGGCAGAATGACAACGTCCGTGATTGATAATGAAAGACGCTATCAATACATGTGGGAAGGCGATCGCATTGTAAAAACAGAAGAATTGGTAAACGGTATTGCTACGAATCGCTTTACTTTTTCCTATCGTGCAAACGGGCAGATCAAAGAAATGCTGACGTATGTCTATGATGGCGCCACACCCCGACTGAAGGGCAAGGTTGCCTATGCGTTTGATCCAAGTGGCAACCTTTCATCGGTGACGGAATTCAGCTTCCACGAAACCGCCCTTTACCTGGAGACCATCAACGAGTTCGATCGTTACGACAGTCACCCCAGTATCGACTCATATTTTGATTTTCACGTGTTGAATACCGGCATGCATCTTCATAAAAACAATCCGGGAAGAATGGTTTCGAAAAATAAGAATGGGGTTGCCTACGCAATTGAAGATTACACATATGATTATAACACCGATGGCTATGCGGTGAAACGCGAGACAACGCTAACGTTCCTTCATGTAGGGTCAACCGGTTCTTATGAAACCCATTATTTCTTTGAGGAGTTCTGACGCAGCTTTTTCTCAACTATACTTTCCGTACCTTCGTGCATTCACGTCAACGTGAAGTTGCATCAAATGGCGAAACGCATTCTTCGAAAGTTCTTCTTTGGTTTACTCATTTTGGTCGGGTTGCTGTTGGTTTTCTTGCTGGCGGCAATAGGTTTGGTTGATTACACGCCAGCAGCTGATTTTGAAGGATACAAAGAGACTTTCAATGAAGTCAAAAAAATCACTGTACCCGGCAACGACTCAATTTCTGGTTTTTCGGTAGGCTATTCAAAAGTGAACCTGACACCTTCTGGTCCGGTGGCCCTGGCCGGGTATGGCAACCGGAAAGGAAAGCACTACTCGAAGGTTGCCGACTCTATTTTCGTACGAACACTTGTAATTGCCAATGGGACAAAAAAAGTGGCCATTGTTTCGGCTGATCTCCTGTTGATCCCGCCCAGGGTCTCAAAAGCATTAGAAGAACAATTGCCATCGATCGGTTATAACGTGCAGGATGTTTTTCTCGGAGCCACCCATACGCATAACAGCATTGGCAATTGGGGTGAGGGCGCGGCCGGCTTTCTTTATGGTCCGTACGAAGAGTCCATGATCCAGTTCATCACTTCAAAAATTATCACGTCAATCCTTATGGCAGGAGAGCATCTTGTCGAAGGCAAACTGAGATTCGGCAAAATCGCGAACGATACGGCAGTAGATAATCGACTCATCGAAGGCGGGCTCGAAGATCCTTACCTGCGGATGCTTGAAGTGACGCGGAACGACAGCACCAAACTTTTGCTTGCAACCTATTCGGCTCATGCAACATGCCTTTATTCACGTGACCTTGAGCTTTCGAGGGATTATCCCGGTAAATTTGTCGATGATCTTGAGGAGAGCGGTTATGAGTTTGCCATGTTTATGGCGGGGGCTGTCGGAAGTCATAAACCTGGTGCGCCTGAGTTCGGCTGGACGTGCTTTGATTGGATGGCCGATGAGCTTGTGGCAAGTGTAAGGGAGAGTAAAGGCACTTTTAAAACAGTGAAAGGGTCTGCCCTGGCTGGCTTGCGTTTGCCGCTTCATCTCAGTGACCCACAAGTAAAAGTTACGCCAGATTTGAAAGTACGGTCTTGGTTGTTTCGCTCCGCCCTGGGAGAATATCCTGTTTACATAACAGGCTTGAAGATCGGAGATGTGGCTTTGCTTGGTGTGCCAGCGGATTTTTCGGGCGAATTTATGCCGCATCTTGATTCAATATCGTCTTTGCAGAACCAACGATTGCTCGTGACCAGCTTCAACGGTGGCTACATCGGCTACCTGACGCCCCAAAAGCACTACGACAATAAATATTTTGAAACTCAATTCATGAACTGGTATGCCCCAGGGACAGGCGAGTTTGTCAGGGATGTAATGTGTGATGCATTGAATAAGATGTCAAATAATCAATAACCGGATTCCAAACTGACACTGCATATTTTGGAATTCGGTCATTGATTATCGGAATGTTCTACTCGTACCTCAGTGCCTTCACGGGATTGGCGCGCGCTGAACGAATAGTGTGAAAACTAATGGTCGCCAGCGCGATGACCAATGCAACAAGCGCGCCCAGTATGAAATAAAGTGGGTTGATGTCGATGCGAAAAGCGAAACCTTCGAGCCATTTTGAAAGGAGCCAGTACGTTACCGGGCTCGCAATGATAAAGGATAAGATCACAAGAAACGTGAAGTTCTTCGAAAGCAAATAAGTGATCTGTCCCTCAGTAGCGCCCAATGCTTTTCGGATGCCGATCTCTTTCGTCTTTCGCTCGGTGGTGATGGCGGCAAGTCCAAAAAGTCCCATGCAGGAAATGAGAATGGCGAGCGTTGCCATAATCGACACCACAGCACTCATCTGCTGATCGGAGCGATACAGCACCTCGAAGTGCTCATCAAGGAACGAATAGGAGAAAGGAGAGTCGCTGACATTCGCCTCCCATACTTTCTTAACGTACGCAATGGATTCTTCCACGTTCGCACCATCAATCTTTACGCTAAGCTCGTCATAGCCCCAGTCAGGGTGAACAACCATGCTGAGTGTATTGACTTTGTGATGCAAGGAGTTGAAGTTGAAGTCTTCCGTGACACCAATAATATTGCCGAGTGTATCATCGGCATACCAGCCATGCCCCGCTGGCGTTCCTATAATGTTTTTGATTCCCAGCTCCTTGGCCAGCGACTCATTGACGATGAACGCGAAACCATTGTCCCGAATCACATCTTTGTCAAACCCCCGTCCTTCCTTCACTTTGATTCCATAGACTTTTAGAAAATCGTATTCAACGTTCACGTTGCTTGGCGTGATATTCATGATGCCGGTGTCAGCTTTTACTTTGAATCCCCACTGATGAAAATTATTGCCAAGGCGCTGGCCGGAAGCAGTAACGCCCTGGATCAGTTTACTTTTCAGAAGCTCCGTTTTAATTACGTCAAACTTTTTATTCGCTTCACCATTCAGCTCAACCAGCATCATCTGGTCTTTGTTGAAACCAATATCTTTGTTTTTCATGTACGACAGCTGCTGAAGGACAATAAACGTGCTCACGATCATTGCCAGCGCCAGCCCGAATTGAACAACCACCAATCCGCTTCTAAAAATTGACTTTCCCTCACCTTTCCCACCACCTTTCAATACACGCGACATATTGAAGGACGTCATATAAAACGCGGGGTAAAAACCGGTGAGTATGCCAAGCGCAACGGTAATGACCAGAATATATCCGATGTTCAAAGGATTTTGAATGAATAGAAGTACATCCAGTTTTCTGCCAATGAGCTCATTTAATATGGGTACAAACAAGAAGTTAAGAAAAATGCCGACTGCCAATGCGATAAATGCCAGGAAGGTGGATTCAAACATAAATTGGCCAAACAACTGAATCTTTTTTGCGCCTATCGACTTTCGAACTCCGATTTCTTTCCAGCGGTGCGATGCGCGCGCAGTAGTAAGGTTCATGAAGTTGACTGCAGCAATCAGCAGGATAAAAATTCCGACAATGGAAAATACATCCAGGTAGTCACCATTGAACTTTCTGTAATTGTTATAATCGTGTTCGATATCGGTTGACGCCAGGTGAACGTCTTCCAGTTTTTGCAGGAAGAGTTTATAAAAATCATTGATCTGAGGATTGTCCATGTGACGGCTCATGAATGCAGGGAATTTTTCTTCCATCGCTTTGATGTTCGTTCCGGGGTTGAGCAACATATAGGTGTTTAGGAAGTTCGAACCCCAGCGATCATTAAATTGAGGATTCTCCTGGAGAATACTTGGCATCGATAAGAGCATACTGAACTTGAGGTGGGAATTCTCGGGCACGTTTTCCAGTATGCCGGTAATTTTGTATTCGTGATCACGCAATTTCACCAGCGACCCCATTGCCTTCGAGAGATCAGGGAAAAATTTCAATGCTGTTTCCTCCGTCATGGCAAGTGTATAAGGATGATCCAGCACGGTTTCGCGATCACCTTCCTTTAACGCATAGTCGAACATGTCAAGGAAGGTGCTGTCTACGAAGGCCACATTTTCAACTTGTATCTTCTGACCGTTGTTTTCCACGAGATTTTTACCACGGTTCCAGAAACGAGCAATGAGTTTTACTTCTGGAAATTCCTCTTTCAACGCTGGCGCCATTCCAGGCATTGAGAGAGCAACCTTCTGCGTTTTTGTTCCAGTGAAATTCTGAACTTCATCAAGACGATAAATGTCTTGCTTCTTTGTGTGAAACGCATCGAAGCTTCGCTCATCCGCGATGAAGAGGTAAATGGCGATGCAGCAGGCAAGACCAATCGCAAGTGAGAAGATGTTAATAAAAGCGTAGAGCGGACTTTGGCGGATGTTTCGCCACGTGATCGCGAGGTAGTTTTTTAGCATACGGAAAGGATTGTTGTGAGGACAATACTTCTGAATTTCCTAAAGGTTACACCGATTTCCTACTGCTATCGGACGAATTGTCGATTATTAGTCGTGAAGCACCTGGCAATTGTTGCAAAAGAACGTCCTGCGTTGAGTTTTTCCAGTATATTCCTTAAACGCTTTAAGATTGCAACGGGGGCATTTTTTCTTCGTATAGATCTTCCAGTGCTTTTTGAGTTGGTAAAGCTTTTTCCAATGATAGAAGTCGAAACTGTAATTGCGCGCCTCGTCAATCAGTTCGGTCAGCTTGCGGGGAGGCAACTTGCCGACAATACTATCAGGATGCACCTTGATGCGGAAGAGTACTTCATTTTTGATGATGTTTCCCACGCCAGCGAAAATATCCTGGTCAAGCAAAGCATCACTCACATTGGTGTCGGGTTGACTCTTCAGTTTTTTCCTGGCACGTCTGGCATCCCATGCATCGCTCATTACGTCAGCGCTCCACTCGTAGACGTCATCCAATGGTATGTCGATCTCGATGACCGCTGTTGTGTAAAAGTTCAACTCACTGCCGTCCGTGAACGTCAGCCGAAGCCGTGGCTCAGTCTCTTTACGCTCATTGATGCGGTAACTTCCAAACATCAAAAAGTGTATCCGAAGACTGAATCCCTTGAACTCGATCAGAAAATGTTTTCCCCATGACCTAAACGATTTGATTTTCTGACCAACCATCCGTTCATAATCCAACTTCGAAAGCCCGGAGGCTTCTGCCACTGTCTTTCCTTTGAATTCCTTAATTTGCTCTTTGAGTATTACAAGCGATGGTCCTTCCATTTGATGTAATCGTTTAGTATTTGATTGCCGGGAGAACTTTTTGGTTACCTTGCACCATTACGATGATCTATCATATAACAACTGAAAAAGAATGGGCCGACTCTGCTGCAAAAGCAGAATACGCGCCAGCGGCATTTGAGAAGGAAGGATTTATTCACGCTTCACGGTTGAATCAGCTGGAGGGTGTTATGCAGCGTTACTATTCTGGCCGGGCGGATTTGTTACTGCTTTGCATTGAGGAGCGCAAACTGCAGTGCGACCTTATTTACGAACCTTCAGCAAATAAAGAACTGTATCCGCACCTGTATGGGAAGCTAAATAAAGATGCTATAGCGGAGATAGTTACCGCATTTGACTTCCAGAAGCTGGGCTTGCTTACCAGGGACCGCTAGAAATTCTTCTTTTTTTCAAGCCCTTGAAAATCCTGGGCCAGGAAGCGCTGGTATTGTATGATGTAGGGAACCCACGCAAATATTCTTCGATTCTTGAGGTATTCCGCATCGTGCTCGTTTGCATAGGCTTCCATCTCGAACGGATTATAGCGATAGGCAACGTAGTGGCCGTGCCCTTTCGCCCGCGAGATCACATAAAACACTCCATACAACAGCCAATGAAAAATGAACAGCATTTCTACTTGCTGTAAGAAATGAATCTTCTCATGGCGCACGAGCTGGACTTCGTCTTTGGTAAGCTTGCAGATCCAGATAAATACAAAAAAGGAAAGCCCCGTGTAATAGTTGAATATTCGCTTTCGGGTATAAATCTTAACAGGCAACATTTGACTTAATAATGATAAAACGAGGCTTTTAGTTCAGTTAGTCTATCCGGTGAACGAATCTTTCTCTATGATGCTTTTTTATACTTCGTTCCATAAATAATCATCAGCAAATTCACCACAATCGAAAACGAATTTGTCACAATAATCGGGATGTCATTTTTCATGATTCCGTACCAGACCCAGAGTGCCAGACCGATAAACAGAATCACCAGAAAAAAGATCGAAATATCATTCGCCTTCTTTTCTTTCAGAAGTTTGATGAGCTGCGGAAGAAGTGAAGCTGATGTGAAGATTCCTGCGGCAATGCCTACCCAATTTGTCATGAAAAGTAATTAAACCGGACTATCCCTATAGCCGGTTTAAAAAACTAATGCCAGAAAACGGAAGCTTGAAAAAATTACCTTCCAAACTTGCGCGCGTTGCTTCGTCTGATCCTTTCCTTTATCAGGCGGTTAACATCGAGCGACAAGCCTGTTGCAGTACAAGCGGCCAGGAAAATAAAAAAGGGTCCCGTAGCGTGGCCACGGCTAATTCCATTTACTCCGGCAAAGATCATAACACCAACCAAGGTTAGGGCAAGTGCAAAAACAGTCAAATTCTTCATGGTGGAAAGGCGTAAATAAAAATCCTGTAAACTGATATTCAAAGATACTTCCCCGGGCGAATGATTCGCTGCGAAGCTTGGCGTCAAAACATACGCTGTTGAGAGAGAAAACGGATCTGTCGAAGTTAGCAACGTTCGCAAGCCGTATACCATTCAATATTTTGTTTTGCTGCGCTTAGTGTGTTTTTTCGAAACCCACACAGGGCAGTTTATCAAGAATATTGGCTGTTTTTCATTTTTGTAGACCCTTTCTTACGTATTGTAGGCATTCCGCTGGATCAGCCAGTCAACAATTATTATATTTAGTTAAATCTCCAACGATGAAATTCTTGACAATAGCGGTCCTTTCCGCCAGCTTATTTTTGATTAGTCCACGTGCTTTGTCGCAGGGGGAGCCGCTGCGCATCATTATGATAGGTGCTCATCCGGATGATTGCGATCAGAAGAGTGGAGGAACGGCAATACTATTTTCGAAAATGGGCCACGCGGTAAAATTCGTATCGGTCACTAACGGTGATGCAGGCCATCAATCGAGCGGGGGCGGGGCGTTGGCAAAAAGGCGTATGGCTGAGGCAAACGAAGCTGGGAGGCGCTTCGGTGTTACGTACGATGTTCTCGACAACCATGACGGAGAACTTCTGCCGACCCTTGAAGTTCGGTTGCAGATCATCCGGAAGATACGTGAATGGAACGCGGACGTAGTTATTGCTCCTCGCCCGAACGATTACCATCCCGATCACCGTTACACCGGTGTATTGGTTCAGGATGCTGCTTACATGGTTGCCGTTCCAAATGTTGCTCCCGATACGCCTCCACTGAAAAAGAATCCTGTGTTTCTGTATTTCCAGGATTTTTTCCAACGACCTAACCCATTCCGGCCAGACATTGCCATTGACATCACTACTGTCTTTGATCAGAAGGTGAACGCCCTTGATGCTCATGAATCACAGTTTTACGAATGGCTTCCGTGGATAGGTGGGTATCTCGACAAGGTACCTGCTGACAAAGTGCAACGAAAAAAGTGGCTGGCGGAAACGCGGGCCGTGCGCTTGACCACTGAAGTCAAAGCTGCGTTGGAAAAATGGTATGGTGCAAGTAAGGCTGCCCTTGTCAAGCACGCAGAGGCCTTTGAGGTGTGTGAATACGGGACACAACCAAGTGAGGCCGATTTGCGAAGACTTTTCCCGATGTTAAAAAATAATTGATGCTCAAACGATTAGTCAATGTAGTCAGAAATTACCCAGCGCTATCGCTCGCGTTTGCTGCATTGTTCATGATCGTAAGTGCAGCTAATATGGTAGACACCGGGCGATGCCTTAAGACGAAAGAAGCGTCAAATGGAATCATTTCGCTTGAGCTTGCGTGGGATAAATCAAAGGCACAACGCATAGTTGCGGAGTGGAGTTCAGGTTATTGCGCTGGTGATGTAATCAGTTTTAAAGCACAAACTGGCATCGATCCCGGTGCACTGATCTTAAATAAAGCCAAAGAAAATATTCTGCTTGATTTTTTATTCCTGGTTGCGTATCCGTTATTTTTTATTGTTGCAATTTTGTTGCTGGATCCGCGAAGTGCCTATTCAATGGATGTCAATACAACGTCACAGATCATGATTGCCCTGGCGGTGAGCGCTGGTCTGCTCGATGCGATCGAAAACATTTTCATGTATCAGTTTTTGCTCGACAATACAGGCCTTCACTTTTTGTTTACACTCCCGGCAACCATCAAATTCCTGTTTGTGCTGGCGGTGATCGTTTACATCATTGTAACTTTTCTCAGGTCCATCATCGTGCGGAAGTAAGTCACCGGAGAATCCGTTCGAGCTGAGCCTGGTAGTCAGCCTGCAGGTCTTCCTCAAGATTGTCAACGATTGATGTGATCTTTTTGAGCTGTTGATCGTACAGGTTTCCCAGTACTGTCCCGGTGTTTTTTGGGACGCGTGCGTCAATTATTTTCTCACAGAAAAAGATCCTGATCTCCAGTTCGCTGACTTTGTTCCCGGAATATTTGATCTGGCGATTGGCAAACCGAAGGATTTTTCTCACTGTCTTCTTAATATAGTATGTGTTACCACCCCGCGGGATATCATTAAAAAGTTCTTCAATCTCGTTGGTAACGTTTTTCACATACGCCTGTTCGTCATGCGCTTCGAACAAGGCGTAGGTGGCCAGCTCCTTGTTTTCTTTTTTGTATTTAATCAGCCGAAGGCACAGATCCCGAACCACGTCCGGATCACATTCCTTTAACTCTTTGCGGAGCTCATTTACAGTTGCAGATTTCATTCATGTTTGCCGCAAGCGCGGTTTGCTAAGGTAATGCAAAGGTGTTTCACCGCAAAGGGCGTTGTCAGCATCAGGGTGCAGGTATGCGGCTTCTTGGTTGTGATGGGTGGATTTGGCGTCTTGAATGTACACGTCAGCGTGGCTTGATGAGGAAGTGAAGTTAGTTATTCAAAGATCTGATTAGCGATGAATGCTTTGGTCTCAGAGCAACGTTTGTTAGAGATAAGCCATGTGGTGGCTCCTGGCCAAACTAGTATTTAGCCTCAATGCCGAAAACTTCCTTGAAATATTTTTCGAGCGATATGGTCTTTGTCTTCGGAAACCCGGGCTCTTCCTGCGCAACCCAGAACTCGTTTTCGTTGGCTTTTGTAATGATATAGACCTTGTCGTTTGTATAAGCGCGAACAGAACGTGCGCCTTCGCTGAAATGAGTTTTGGTTTCTTCAATAAGATTGAGCCACTGATCCATAATCAAAAGTACGAAACTTTTTGGACCGCGTGATTCGGCAGGCCGGAAGGCCGAGCTCGATTTTTTTACCGATCTTCGTACATCTTATCATCGAAAGTATGCTTGGAGGGTTTTCCGAATTTGAGAATCGTGTAAACCATCCACAAAAAACCCGTCTGGAGCAGGATCAGGAACCCCACCAGGAAGAATGTGGGAACGTTTAAGTGCGAATTGCAGAGGTAAAGAAAGATCACGAGCCCAGCCGTAACAAGCGTGATCGATACTTTTGGCGATTTCATAACATGTTTAAGCAAGTATACTAATAAACTCATGCCAGCTGTAGCAATCTAACCAGCTATTGATCACGGCCGACCGTCAAGCCTTGCCGGGGATGGCATTTTGTTTATATCGCATGAACCATGGCACTGACAGAATACAAACGCAAGCGCTCATTTAGCGAAACTCCGGAACCCGTAGGAGGTAAAAGCAAAAAGGATAAACTCATCTTCGTAGTTCAGAAGCATGCTGCATCCCGCCTTCATTATGACTTCAGGTTGGAACTTAATGGCGTGCTCCTTAGCTGGGCGGTTCCGAAAGGCCCATCCCTTAATCCGGCAGATAAGCGCCTGGCTATGCATGTTGAAGATCATCCTTTCGATTATAAAGACTTCGAAGGAAACATACCAGCCGGCAATTATGGTGCAGGAACGGTGATTGTGTGGGACAGCGGCACGTACGAGCCTATCGAACCTGCACCTACCAAGAAGGAGCAGGAGAAGATCCTGTCACGCGATCATGAAAAAGGATCGATGAAGTTTATCCTCCATGGAAAAAAGCTGAAAGGTGAATTTGCGATTGTGAAGATGAAAGGTCGTGAAGAAAACTCGTGGTTGTTGATCAAGCATCGCGATGAGTTCGCATCGGATGAAGATATTACTGAGCAGGATACCTCGGTTGTGTCCGGCAAGACGATTGAGGATCTCGCAGAAGATTCAGACGCAAGGACGTGGAAGAGCAACCGAAGCGCAGCGAAGAAGAAATCAACACCGGCAAAAAAGGTTGCACGGAAGACGGTGACCCCTGCCACGAAACAAACTAAAGCCGCACCGCAAGCCTTAGACTACCAGGAATTGCTTTCCGATGTTGGTGGCAAAAAGAAATCGAAATTTCCGGCCGACATCAAGCCGATGCTCGCTACGTTGATCGAGAAGCCATCAAACGAAGCCGGATGGCTTTATGAAGTGAAATGGGACGGCTTCCGTGCAATTACCTATTTGAAGGAAGGAGATGTAGATATCCGGTCGCGAAACAACAAAGATTTTAATAAGAAGTTTTACCCGATCCACCAGGCCGCCAAAGACTGGAAAGTCAATGCAGTAGTGGATGGGGAGATCATTGTTGTGAACGAACACGGCAAACCAGACTTCAATGCATTGCAGGAGTGGCGAAGCGAGGCCGATGGGGAATTGGTGTACTATCTTTTTGATGTTCTCTGGTTAGAGGGATATAGTCTGATGAATGTTCCTCTCGCAGAGCGAAAGGAGTTGTTAAAAAAGATTGTCCCGCAAAGCGGCAACATCCGTGTGAGCGAGGCCTTTGAAACATCCGCCACCGATTTTTTTACATTAGCAGAGAAAATGAACCTTGAAGGCATCATCGCTAAAAAGTCAGACAGCCATTATAAACCTGACGTTCGCTCGAAGGAGTGGCTGAAAATCAAGACAGAAAAGCACCAGGAAGCGATCATTGCGGGCTATACTGTGAACGAAAATACAACGAAGAAATTCAGCGCGTTGCTGATGGGCGTTTACGAAGGCGAGGATCTTGTTTTTATCGGCCCTGTGGGGACAGGTTTTACTTCCAAAATGCAGGATGAATTACTGACGAAGATGAAACCGCTGGAGACATCCGATTGTCCGTTTAATGAAGTTCCTGACTACAACAAGCCATCACGCTTCAGGCCAAATCCACCTAAGGCAAAAGTGGTTTGGCTTAAGCCTCAGTTGGTGGCGGAGGTGAGCTATCGGGCGGTGGGTGGTGACGGTGGAATGCGGCATCCTTCGTTCCGGGGGCTGCGCGAAGATAAAGAGGCAAAAGAGGTTGTTCGCGAAGAGGCTGTCGTTATTCACGAACAGGTTGAATCGACAAAAGATGGATTGCAACAAAAGATCCTGACAAAGGTGGATAAGGAGAGAAAAACGTTGCTGAATCCTAAGGATGAAACCCAGGTCAGGACCATCAATGCTCACGAGCTGAAATTCACAAACCTGAGCAAAGTGTATTGGCCTGACGAAGGCTATACCAAACGCGACATGCTGAATTACTACTACCAGGTGGCTCCCCTCATGCTTCCCTACATGAAGGACCGCCCACAAACGCTCAATCGTTTTCCTAACGGCATCTATGGTCAAAGTTTCTATCAAAAGGATGTTACCGGGAAAGTGCCTTCCTGGATTGAGACGTATCAATATTTCAGCGAAGGAGACCAGCGCGAAAAACATTTTATGGTGTGCACCGATGAGGCAAGCTTGCTTTACATCGCTTCACTTGGTTGTATTGAAATGAATCCGTGGAGTAGCCGCACACAGACACCTGACAATCCCGACTGGTGTGTGATCGATCTTGATCCGGATAAGAAGAATACGTTCGACCAGGTGATCGAGGCGGCAAATGTAACCAGGCAAGTTCTCGACTCGCTTGGTATCCCTTCGTTTCCGAAAACATCCGGTTCGACCGGCCTTCACATCTACATTCCCTTGGGGGCCAGGTATGACTACGAACAATCCAAGGAGTTTGCACGTGCCATTGTGAAAGTTGTTCACGCACAAATTCCGAAGTTCACTTCCATTGAACGGAAAGTCTCCGATCGCAATGGAAAAATGTATCTGGACTTTCTGCAGAATCGGCCGCAGGCAACGCTTGCTGGGCCGTATTCGCTTAGGCCGAAACCGGGTGCGCCAGTATCCATGCCGTTGGACTGGAGCGAAGTCAGGAAAGGTTTGAAGATCCAGAACTTTACAATCGCGAATGCGATGGCTCGCCTGCGCGAGACGGGCGACCTCTTTGCCGGTGTTTTGGGTGAAGGTATCGACTTAAAGAACGCCAGCGAAATTCTGACGAACGCTTTTCAGATGAACATAAAAAGCAAGTAGTGTGCGCCTTTACCGGAACTCACGCAGTACGTATCTTTTGTTCTCTTTGTCGTAGTATCCCAGGTAATAACGTTCATTCCGTTTGAACAAAGTCTCGGCAATCAGTGGTACGGATGAGATATCGCCCGCAGACATATAATTTTTTTCCTGGATGTGGACTTCTGAGTAGTTTTTGATTTTTTTGAATGCGTCATCGAACACCAATCCGGGCGAATGGTCGAAGGTTGAGTTTTTTAATTTGCTCTTAAAGTAAACGGCCTTACTGAATTTATACGCCCCATACCCGGTGTATACAGGATTATAGCTTCCAGGCGTTGTGATCGTTCCTCCCGGTGTTGAGATTTGGGTTCCAGGCGAATACATTGGGATTCCTGGTCCACCACGCGTTATTTCTTTGAAGCTTCCCACGACCATCACAATCTCATCTCGCTGCGGATAAACGGAAATTGCTGCATTAGAATAGGAACACTTCCGGAGGAATTGCTTCGTTTTGCTTAATTCACGCCTGGCATCCGCGTTGGTTTCGGATCCTTCCTGGATAATGTCCGTGTTTTTAAAATCGATCTCACCCTCGCGCTGCACAGTATATTTTTTAATTACGTCACCGGATGCAACGCTGGAGATCGTAACACCCATTGCGTTCTGGCAAACTTTAAACTGATACAAAAAGTTCTGGTGGAGATAGGAGTTCGAACTGTACAGGACAGATTCGCCACAGTCGATAAAACCATGATTGAAAAACTTCACAGCACCCTTCGTGCCATCGAACGGCAGGCTTACTACGGCAGTCCTGTACTTTTCGTTGTCTAGTGTCAGGATCAGCGAACTGTCGCTCTGAAAAACTTTTGTCTTCGCAGACGTTATTTCCAGTGGATTCGGGATCTTGCTTTCGATGAACTCCGGCCGCCACTGACGCAAGATCGTTTCAAGCGCGTCACCTTCTTCAAGGGAGAACTTTTGTCCGCTGAAATCATGCGTTACCCGCGAAAGCTCTTGCTTCGCAGAGTAGGTGTAAAGAATCAGCTCGTTCGAATTTCTCAATGCCTGCATTACCACGAAATTATCATCCACGGAAAATGATGTGATGTACTTCTCTTTGTCACCGCCTATCTCTAGCCGATCAATTTCTTTTTCGCTGGTTTCGAGATTCAATTTCAACCTGGTGATTTTTGATGACGCAGAGGTATTGAAGAAAATGCATAGTTGGTTGCCCGTGAGCGCGTGACCGAGGATCTCGCGTGTATCCGCTGGCCGGTCGTCCATACGTTCACCCTTAAAAGAAAAATCCCCACCAACAGTCAGCACATTGATCGACTTATGATTGTAAAGTATCAGGTGTATGTTGCCCGTCTTTGCGTCAACTACTGGATAGCAGCCGCGCTGTTCTTTCAGGGACCGGCTTAGCTCCATCGGATGATCAAAAACAATGTCTTGGGAGAACGCGCAAAAAGCCGGTACGAGCGCGATGATGGTTAGCAGGGTCTTCATACGTTAAAATGATTTCCAATATATATAAAACCCGCTTGTCTGCACTACAGTTTAAAACTTTTTGGTTCTCAGTTTCCACGATGAGTCACCCATATCCGCTATCAAATGCATTAGCGAACGATGAAAAGCGAATGGCATAACATTTTTTCATAGGGCATCACCGCGCTGCTTTTCAGAATCCGTGGAGCGGACGTCTATACGAGTTTGGAGGATGTTGAATCGAAAATGAAATTCTATGAATAAAAAACTACCACTCACCCCGATTGAAACTGATGCTTTGCTGTACGTAATCATCTCGGTGTTACTCTTGTTCTCTGTGAACCAGGTTTTCTCGCAGTCGCACATCATCAAAGACATCAACGTGCAGCAAAATAACATGTACAATGAGTACTCCTATCTGACAGGAGCACCCGATCAGCTTTTCTTCATCAGCGAAGGCAGAGATCTCTATTCAACCAAGATGGTTAACGGTGTCGAACAGACTTCTCTGATCAGAAGTTTTACGTATGCCCGGAATCTGTACGTTGCCGGAAACACGCTGTATTTTGCGGCAAATGACGGACAGACTGGTATTGAGTTGTGGCGAAGTGACGGCACAGCGGAAAATACAGTGCTGGTCAAAGACATTTATCCGGGGTCGGCAAGCAGCAATCCGGAATCCTTCCGTGCGGTGAATGGAACACTGTATTTCGTTGCGACTGGTCGTGGCCTTGGCAAGGAGGTTTGGAAGTCTGATGGCACAGCGAACGGCACGTCACTGCTAAAGGACATTTTTCCGAAATCGGGTAGCAGCAACCCAGCGCACCTTACGGTTGTAAATGGAAAATTATTTTTCGCAGCGAATGATGGTTTACATGGTTATGAATTGTGGGTGTCCGATGGCTCTTCGAGTGGTACTGTGCTCGTCAAGGATATCCGCACAGAAACGAAAGTCAGCAGCTCACCTGATAATTTCGCGGCTGCTGGTGCGCACCTTTATTTTGTAGCGAATGATCCCGCATTTGGAAGGGAGCTTTGGAAGAGTGATGGCACCGAAGCCGGAACAGTTCAGGTTAAAGATATTCGCGCGGGTACCGGCACTTCGGCAATCGACAACACGGTTGGCGTTGGTAACATTTTGTACTTCACCGCAACAGACGGTATTTCCGGCCAGGAACTTTGGCGGAGTGATGGCACTGAAGCGGGAACCTATTTACTCAAGGACATGACTCCGGGCTCTGCTGGAAGTCATGGTGAGGTTGCGTTCAGCCACAAAATGGGAAACTTCACCAGTCTGAATGGGTTGTTATTCTACACAGCATACCAGGGCAATTCATATTACATCTGGAAGAGTGATGGCACTGCGGCCGGCACTACTCCTATCCAGCTCTGCAACGGCCCCGGTATTGGTCAACCCAGGCCTCAGTTTAAACTTATGGGCGATCACATTTACTATTTCAACATGGGAGAGGATGAATACTACTATTATGCGCTCTGGCGCATGAACGCTGACGGAACCTCACCTCACACCATTTATTCCCTGGCCATTGATGCTTATGACTATGATTACCCGCTGGTCACGGTGGCAAACAATCTCCTCTATTTCTCCACACGTGCGGATTATTATACCACTGGATTTACCATTTTCGTTTCAAACGGAACCACCAATGGAACCCATCCCATTCAAACCGACACCTACAAGGGTACGCTGGATAGCTCGCCTTCGCATTTTATTACCTTAAACAATAAGATCTTGTTCACCGCTCAGATCGAAGAATGGACAAGTGGAATCTACTCCACCGATGGAACAACCGAAGGCACAATTCAATTGGCCGAAGCAAGCGCATTTGGTGATTTCGCCAGCGTAGTAGTGGGCGATAAAGCATACCTGGCTTCGAATGGGGATTTTGGAATCTGGGAGACGGATGGTTCAAACGTAACCGTTTTGCCGCAACACGGCTCATCACCGGCTACAAATCTCCAATTTGCAAATGGAAACTTGTTCTACACAAATTATTCAGGTGAGTTGTGGGGCATGAATGCTGCAACACGCAGCCAGGTCATGCTTAAAGATTTCAGCACAGTCACCGCTATGAATCCCCTTGGCGCTGCATTGATCATTCGTGTTCTCAATGAAAATAATGGTGAAGAATTATGGAGAACAAACGGCACGTCAGCCGGCACCTATCGGTTCAAAACAGTAAGGACTGGTTTTGCCTATCCTTCGTATGTGAATTCTTCTGCCACGGTTAAGAATACTTTTTACTTCATCGCCAATGATGGCATTCACGGCAATGAGCTATGGCGCACCCAGGGAAGCGCGGCCTCAACGTATATGATTGCGGACCTCAACCCAAATGATGATGCCTTTAAGGTTTACAATTATAATGAATTCGATATTGCGGCCATGACTTCCTTCAGAGATTCATTGTATTTCAGTGCTGTTGATGTGGCAGGAAACTGGTCGCTGTTTAAAACTAACGGTACTGCCTCAGGCATGCGGAAGGTAACAAATCTCAATGCCGTTCAATCGATGATCGCTATCGGCAAGAATAAGTTGCTGATGTTTGTTTACCGCGACAACGACAGGAGTCATATTGATTTGTGGGTCACCGATGGAACCGCGACCGGAACGAAAATGCTGCGTGACTTTGGCTTCCTCTATTACCCAGCAATAGATTTTAAGCTGATTGATGGTAATGCTTATTTTATGCTTGAAAACTCTATTTGGAAGTCTGATGGAACGGACTGCGGCACGTATCCGACTGATCTTGGTATTTATTCTCAGCGTGAGTTTGAGGTGCTCGGAGGGAATGTTATTTTCTCCGGCTATGATCGCAATGGCGGATTTGAACCTCATCGTTTTGCCATGTCGCAGATCGGTAATGCCCCTTGTGATTCTCAGCTTTCTGCCAGCGCATTTACGGATGCCGACATCGTTCGCAATCCCGAGTCGATTCTTCGCCAGGCGCCAAATCCCTTTAACAATGACTTTTCACTCACTATCAGTGGGAAAGACAATGAAAAGGCTCATGTTGATGTGTTCACAATGACTGGATCACCCGTAGAGAGCTTACGTGATGTCGAATGTAATATTGAATACCGTATGGGAAATTCGTGGCATGCCGGAATGTACATCGTAAAAGTTAATCTCGGAGGCATGATTCATACCGAGAAAGTAATTAAGCGCTAATTCCCTGAACCCATCGGCTAGTTGAAATTTGTCTCTTTCTGTCCATAGTTAGTTTTAGTTTGTAGTTGGAAATGAAGAACGCCTGGCCTGCACAGGCGTTTCTTTTTTAACCAAGACGTCTGTCAACTCAAGCCGCTAATTGTTTCACAAATGTTGTAATTTGGTATCGATGAAAGATTTTAAGAAGTATTACACGATACCAGCTCCGCCCGAAGACGTTTATCTTGCGCTCACCAACGCAAACACCATTCACCTTTGGTCGGGTGAAGAAGCTGTCATGTCTCCGGAGCCGGGTTCGGAGTTTTCATTGTGGGAGGGAAGCATCGTTGGAAAAAACCTGGAGTTCGAAGAAGGGAAGAAGATTGTGCAGCAATGGTATTTTGGTGAGCAGGAGCAGCCCTCCATCGTAACTATAAAACTCCACACCCATAATGATGGAACGAGCGCTGAACTGCGTCACACGAATATCCCCGATGAAGACTTCGAGGATATTGTCGAGGGGTGGAATGAAATGTATTTTGGTTCCCTGATTGATTTTTACTCTTAAAAAAGAACCGCAACATGTGGAGATACTAACCTCGTGGGAGGCGTTGACTCCAAATGTTGCGGCTTAATCCAATCTTCAATCCCGAATCCTGAATTAATATTGCTGACCCGTTGGCTGGTTTTGCATTTTAGAAACCAGGGTATCCTTTACGGTTGTTCCAATGTTCTTTGTTGTCTCAGATACAATGTCGCCTAAGTTATTTTTGGCAAAATCTGTTGCTTTGGTCGTGATGTCACTCAGCGTGTCAGATGCTGCGCTTAAAAGCTGCTTGCCTTTTTCTGTGCTCAGATAGTTTGCGATCAATGCTGCTAATGCTGCACCACCCAGTGCGGCAAGCAGAATACCACTTGTTTTGCTCATATTTCTTTTGTTTGGTTATTAAATTCAGCCCTACGGCATCTTAAACAGTATTAACGCAATGCCTACACGTTGTACGAAGAGCTAAAATTCTATGAGTTTACAAATATTCCAGACAGACAAATGACTGCTGGTGGTATTCGCCAGCCTGCCATTTAAAAATTGGTGATTGCCTGCTTATTTTGTAAATTCCTTAATGAAATATGCATCGTGCATTGGCGTGGTCGTCATGTTTTGTTTTCTCATGGCGTGCGACAACGGGGAAGGAACTCCTCAGGTAAGAGCGCTTCTCACCGTTAACCTCAATGCCAACTTTATGGAAAGTGCGAAGGATAAATGGATTCTCGCCACTAGCGAGACGGGTGAGGTTCTGGATGTTAAACGACTAACCGAAGCAACGACTTCCCAGATGTTGGAAACCACAAGGCCGGTTTCGACTTTTGATCTGACTATTATTTCGGTTTATGATGTGCCTTCTGCGTATACATTCTATTCGATAGAAACA
>DASWTP010000165.1:0-12879 GCA_036402075.1 Chryseosolibacter sp.
GCTGGATGTCGAAATTGACACCTCGCTGAACTACACGATCTACGAAAAAATTGGCGACCTCAACTATCGGCCTACCAGCAGTATGTCGTTCGAGGAATTTAAGCAATACCAGGACAGGCAAATTCTAAAGGATTATTGGAAAAACCGGTCACGGGCGATGGATGGTGAGAGCGCAGTAAGCGGTAGAGGCTTCACTCCGAAGATCTTCGTCAGCCCGATTCTTGACCGGATCTTCGGTGGAAGCTATGTGGAATTAGTGCCCCGCGGGTTTGTGATGCTTGATCTTGGTTACCAACATCAAAAGATCAGCAACCCCAGTATCCCCATCCGGCAGCAAAAGAACGGAAGCTTCGAGTTCGATCAGCAGATAAACATGAGCGTTGTCGGCAAAGTCGGAGAGAAGCTTGCTGTCACTGCGAACTTTGACAACAACAACTCCTTCGACTTTCAGAACAACATGAAGGTTGAGTACACAGGCTATAAAGAAGACATTCTTCAGAAACTCGAAATCGGTAACGTGAGCTTGCCACTCAATAACACGCTGATCCAGGGCGCACAGAACCTGTTCGGGGTTAAGGCGCAGATGCAATTTGGAAAACTCAACGTTACGGCTATTGCTTCAACACAGCGCGGTAAAGTTGAATCCATCGAGATTCCAGGTGGCGGATCGGGGCAAGGACGACCGTTTGAAATCGTGGCCTCTAATTACGATGAGAACCGCCACTTCTTCCTCGGACATTTTTTTCGCGACAATTACAGAAACTGGATCGCAAACCTTCCGCAGGTCACCTCTGGTGTAAACGTGACGCGGGTCGAAGTCTACATCCTGAACCGTAACAACGATACACAGACAAACCGCAACATCATCGGCTTGATGGACCTTGGTGAACCGAAACGAATTTTCCGGGATCAGCTCATCCAGGGCAAGGCAGCGTTTCCAAACGCAAATGAAGCCAATACATTAACAGACCTCATTGATTTCAAAACCATAACGCGAAACGCAGATCAAATCAATGGATACCTCGAAGGAATCTTCGGGCCCAATTCCAACGGCCTCGACTTTGAAAAGATCACCACTGCGCGGAAACTGAGTCCCACCGAGTACACTGTTCACAATCAGCTTGGTTACATTACGCTTACCCGGAAACTGCAAAACGATGAAGCGCTCGCTGTTGCTTACGAATACACATACAACGGCCGACCTTATAAGGTTGGCGAGCTTTCAGAAGACTACGCAGATATCGAAGACGAAGAGATCATTTTCCTGAAACTGTTGCGCCCACGAAAAATCAGCATCCGCTCGGGCGAGAGTGGTAAAGGTAGAATCATCCCCACCTGGGACCTGATGATGAAGAACATTTATAACCTGAATGTTAATCAGCTTACCCGGGAAGGTTTCCAGCTTCGCATCATCTACCGTGATGACCGAACCGGTATCGACAACCCGCAGCTCCAGGAAGGGAGCACAACACTGCGCGAACGACAGCTTATTGAAATCATGGGGCTTGACAGACTCAATCCCGTAAACGACCCGCAACGCGATGGCAACTTCGACTTTGTTGAAAATATAACGATCAACACCCAAACCGGCCTCATCATCTTCCCTTACCTGGAACCGTTCAGTGTTGCGCTTCGCGAAGCTTTCAAAGGCCAGCCAAACGAGTCGGTGCTTGTTCAGAAATATTCCTACGACACGCTATATCGAACCACGAAAGCCGATGCTGAGCTTTTCGCCACGAAGAACAAATTCTTCATGGTTGGAACATACAGTGCCGGATCGGCCCGCGAGATCCTGATCCCAGGCTTTGGCGTATCGCAAAACTCTGTGAAAATTTTTGCCGGTGGAATGCCATTGCAGGAAGGGACTGACTACACGGTCGATTACCAGTTCGGCAAAGTTACGTTCCTTAACGAGAGCATTCTCAGCTCAGGGAAAAACATCAGTGTGCAGTATGAGCAATCCGATCCATTCGCATTTCAGACACGAAGCCTGATCGGAACGCGTTTCGACTACAAGCTGAACGATGATGTGAATCTTGGATCTACCTTTCTCTACTACAACGAGCGCCCGCTGATCAGCCGAAACCAGATCGGCACCGAGCCCGCACGCAACATGCAGTACGGTTTCGATTTCAACATCAGGAAAGACAGTCGTGTGTTGACAAAGATGATTGACGCGATCCCGATTCTCCAGACGAAAGAGCCGTCTTCAATCAATTTCAATGGTGAGTTTGCGCAGCTCATACCCGGAACCTCCAACATCGTTGATGGAGAAGGAACGGCATATGTTGACGACTTCGAAAACACTGCTACGCCTTACAACCTGATGAGCGCGCAAGGCTGGAAGCTGGCGGCCACCCCACTGGATGGACGATTTTACGATCCAGGCACAGACCCTAAAACGCTTCCATCTGGTTTCAGGCGTGCCAAGCTTGCCTGGTATAGCGTGGATAACCAATTCTATCGCAGGTCCGGTGAATACAAGCCACCGAACGTTACCGAAGACGATATTCAAAATCATTATGTGCGTCCTGTTCTTCCGGATGAGATCTTCCCCTATTATCAGCGCACCCAGGCAAATAACTATCAGCAGATTTTTGACCTTGCGTACTATCCAGCCGAGCGGGGACCTTACAACTACAACACTGATATCAACGCGCAGGGTGTGTTGCGTCCAACGGATGTGAAGGGAAACTGGGCTGGTATCACGACAGCCATCCGCACCGAGGTCGACTTTGATAAGGCGAATATCGAATACATTGAGTTCTGGCTGCTCGATCCGTTCATCAAAGGAGAAAACGGAAAGGTAATCGTAAGAGGTAAGAACGAGGGCGTTAACAACACGACCGGTGGAAAACTTATCTTCCAGCTTGGTTCAATTTCGGAAGACGTTGCACGTGACTCACGCCATGCTTTTGAAAACGGATTGCCAGCAGATGGCGCAATTGGCGGTAAAGTTTCAAACGAATGGGGTTACGTTACATCGCAGCAATACCTTAACAACGCGTTCGACAACGACCCATCTTCGCGACCAAACCAGGACATAGGTCTGGATGGTGCAACCAATTCAGAAGAAGCAACGAAATTTGCTCCGACATTCCTCAACCAACTGCCTGCCGAGGCGCAGGCCCTCTATCAAAACGATCCATCTGGTGACGACTTTGAATACTTCTTTGGCTCCCGACTCGATGCTATCGGGGCACAAATTCTCGAACGCTACAAGAACTTCAATGGCATGGATGGCAATTCGCCTGTGAACACGGGTAACCAGGACATCGCTCGGTCAGGCACACAGACGCCAGACAACGAAGACCTGAATGCGGATAACACGTTAAGCGAACTCGAAGAGTATTACGAGTATGACATCGATCTGAAGCCTGACGACCTTGATATCGGAGATGAATACATCGTTGACAAGATCAACACAGCCGATAATCTTTCTGGCGAGCCGGTGGACTGGTATCTTTTCCGCATCCCGGTGCGTGAATTTGAATCGAAGTTCGGACCGATCAATGGCTTTAAGTCCATTCGTTATATTCGTACGATTATCACAGGGTTTGAACAACCGGTTGTGCTCAGAATGGCAAACTTCCGGATGGTGGGCAGCCGTTGGAGACGATACCAGGCAGACCTTCGTGGCGGTGGCGTCTCACCGAAGATCGAAGAAGACTATAACGACTTCACGGTATCGGTTGTGAACCTGGAGGAAAACGGGGCGTTTGATGCTGACAATCCAGCACCAACCAGTCCCTATCGCATTCCACCTGGCGTAAGACGCGATCGCGATAACACGTCTGCCATTTCCCGTCAGCTTAACGAACAGGGGGTGCAGGTTTGTGTCGACAATCTTGAAGACGGAGATTCACGCGCAATCTTTAAGAACGTAGGTGTGGATCTATTTAACTATGGGCGCATTAAGATGTTCTTCCACGCAGAAAGCGCCCTCACTGAAGATGATGAACTTCACGCTTTTCTACGACTCGGTACTGATTTCGACCAGAACTATTATGAAATTGAGATCCCGCTGAAAGTGCCCGCCATTGTTTCCGATCCGAGCGATCGCGATGTGTGGCCGGAGGAAAATGAAATTGATCTCGACCTTAATGAATTGTACGCGCTAAAACTTCGGAGAGACAACGACCGGAATGCTTCGACAACGGCTGTCTACACCGGCCCCCCTGTGGGTCGTCATACTATCCGGATTTTTGGTCGGCCCGATCTTACCAGCGTGCAAGTGATGATGATCGGTGTACGGAACCCAAGAAGCGAAGACGCTCGATCGCACACGGCTTGTATCTGGGCGAACGAACTTCGCGTGACTGATTTTAATCGTACACCGGGCTGGGCGGCAACCGGAACGGTGAGCACAAAACTGGCAGACTTTGCTACTGTGACCGGTGCGCTTCGTCATACAACATTCGGATTCGGATCGGTGAGCTCCAAAATCGGAGAGCGTACACGCGATGAAACTACCGCCTACGATGTTTCTGCAAACGTGAATGTCGACAAGCTTCTTCCGGGAACAACGGGTATTAAAATACCAATGTTCGTGAGCTACGAGAATACCGTCATCAACCCGAACTTCGATCCGGCTAACCCCGATATTCGCGTTGACGCTGCATTCAAGTCGTTCAACACAGAACAAGACCGGAACGACTTCAAAAAACTCATTCAGGACCGAACCGTTCGAAGGAGCCTCAACTTCGTAAACGTGAAAAAAAACAAAGTGAAACCTGACGCAGTGTCGCACATTTACGATATTGAAAATCTATCCTTCAGCTATTCGTTCAGCGAGGCAACGCAAACGAACTTCTTCACCAGGGAAAACCTGCTTCGCCAGTATCGCGGATCCGTGGCGTACAATTTTTCCCCGAAGGCAACCGGAATTGAACCATTTAAAAACTCAAAGGCGTTTAAATCGCCCTACCTCAAGTTCATCAAGGATTTCAATATAAGCTTGCTGCCGTCAAATCTTTCCGTTCGCGGAGACGTTGATCGCAGCTTCAGCAAAAAGGTGTATCGGAATTCCGCTGGGGCGTATGGTCAGTATTCATACTCAGCTCCCAACTACCTGAAATACTTTACATTCAACCGCACGTACAACCTGCGCTGGAACTTTTCACGTTCACTCTCGCTGGAATACCAGGCCCGCGCCAATGCAGTTATCGATGAACCACAGGGCGAATTGATCACTCCCGAGCAAAAAGACAGCGTACGCACCAACTTCAAGAACTTCGGGCGTCTGAAAATGTACGACCAGAGCATGACCGTGAACTATACGCTGCCACTTGACAAGTTTCCTATCACGGACTGGCTGGGCGCAGAATACCGCTATGTTGCCGGCTATAACTGGCGCGCGGGCCCGGTGAACATCGATGATGATTATGCGCGCGCAAACAACCTGCAGGACATTCCGGACGAGCTCGATTTCAAGAACACGATTCAGAACACACGCGAAAACAGCCTGACAGGCAAGGTTGACTTTGTAAAACTTTATAACAAGATCAAATTCCTCAAGCAGATCAACACGCCACCGCGACCAGCAACACCTTCACGTGCAACCCCAGCGAAGACGACAACCCCTGCGAAACCAGTTCCAGCCGACACGGTTAAGCAGACTCCGGGAATCGTAAAAAGTTTCTTCCGGCTATTGATGTCTGTGAGATCTGTGAACGGGAACTACGCACTCACCGAAGGAACTATCCTGCCGGGATTTACAGAAACTCCGAAATTCCTCGGTGTTGATGACGAGTGGAAAGCACCGGGATGGAAATTTGTGCTCGGAAGTCAGAACCCAGGCATTAAAAATCATGCTGCCAACAGAGGGTGGATCACCTATACGCCATCACTCACCACGCCATTTCAGCAAGTGCGAAACGAAACAATGAATCTCCGGGCAAACGTTGAGCCTTCAGTCGACTTGAAGATTCAGCTTGACGTGAAGAAGGAAGGGATGTCATCGTACCAGGAAATCTTCCGGTACGACTCATTGGGCGATGCATTCCAGTCACTGAGTCCCAGCCGCACCGGTAGTTACAAGATTTCGTTTAACACAATCAACACAGCGTTCAAGAGTTCGAACAGCAAAGTGAATTCAGAAGTGTTTGATCAATTTGAGCGTAATCTCGAGATCTTAAAGAACCGATTCCAGGAGCTTACCGGAAACCAGGAATACGATTCAACTACACAGGACGTTGTGATTCCCGCCTTCATTGCGGCCTACAGTGGAAAAAATGCCGAGAACATTTCACTTGGTCCTTTCCCCAAAACACCGCTCCCTAACTGGCGTGTCGACTACAATGGCTTGAGCAAAATTCCCGCACTCAAAGAAGTGTTTCAGTCGGTGACCGTTAGCCACGGGTACCAGTCAACCTATTCGGTCGTAAACTATAACAACTCGCTGGAGTTCAGTGATCCATTCCAGGTGGGTATCAACAGGCCGATTGAAGATTATAATAACCGCTATTTTGGTTCAAACAATGAAGATGGTCAGTTCGTGCCGGTGTACGTCATCTCGCAGGTTATGATCTCCGAACAGTTCTCGCCACTCATTGGAATTAACGTCAAAACAAAGGGCAGAATAACCGCAAAAGCTGAATACAAGACCAAACGCGACCTGATGGTGACCATTACCAACGCACAGATAACGGAAATGAATTCCAAGGATGTTTCTTTTGAGCTGGGCTGGACAAAGAACAATGTGAAGCTTCCGTTCCGGGCACAAGGCCGAACCATTGTGCTGAAGAACGACCTGAGCTTCAAGCTGAACGTTTCGGTTAGCGACAATGTGACGATCCAGCGAAAAGTTGCGGATGAGGATAAGGTGGTGAACGGAAACATGAATTTTCAGCTGCGACCGAATCTGAGCTACGTGGTGAATCAGAAGCTGACCCTGCAGGCATATTTCGAGCGCAATGTTCGCGAGCCGCAGGTGACCAATTCGTACCCAACAGCCACCACCCGCTTCGGAATGCAGATCCGGTACAGCCTCGCCCAATAATTGAGCCTTTCGGGGGAAAAATTCCTGATCTTAATCGGGAATTTCCATTATTTTTGAGCCCGTAAAAACGCATTAACCATGAACATCCCTGACGGACTCAAGTACACGAAAGATCACGAATGGATCAAAATTGACGGCACAACGGCTATTATCGGAATCACAGATTTCGCGCAAAGCGAGTTGGGTGACATTGTGTATGTTGACATTTCATCAGTAGGTCAGGAAGTAAAAGAGCATGACGTTTTCGGAACCGTGGAGGCCGTGAAGACCGTATCGGACCTTTTCATGCCTGTAACTGGCAAAGTGCTGGAAGTTAACCCGGTGCTTGACGGAAGCCCGGAGAAAGTAAATGAAGACCCGTATGGCGAAGGCTGGATGATCAAAATCGAATTGAAGGGTTCGGTTGACTCCTTGTTGTCCGCAGCGCAATACAGGGAACTAATCGGCAAATAATTGGTTATAGTAAAGGAGTTTCAGATTCCTTTACTCAATCGGCAAAGTCATGATAGAGCTACCCGTAATCTCGCAGGAACAAACACGCAAACGTAAGCCTGACTGGCTTCGGGTTAAATTGCCTGTTGGGCCGGAGTATGCGAAAGTGCGGAAGCTCGTTGACAATTATAAACTTCATACGATCTGCGAAAGTGGGAATTGCCCGAACATGGGCGAATGCTGGGGAGCCGGCACCGCCACCTTCATGATTCTTGGTAACGTCTGCACACGAAGCTGTACGTTCTGCGCAGTAGCTACAGGGCGTCCCACCGAATATGATCTCGATGAACCTAAACGTGTAGCCGAAGCGATTAAATTGATGGGTGTGAAGCATGCTGTCATCACTTCGGTTAATCGTGATGAGTTGAAAGACCGTGGTGCCGAAGTATGGTATCAGACCGTGGTGGAGACGAAAGCTGTAAGTCCATCGACTACGATCGAGACTTTAATTCCAGACACAAAAGGAAACTGGGAAGCTCTGTATCGAATGATCGAAGGCAAGCAGGAAGTGGTGTCGCACAACATGGAGACGGTCAGCAGACTCTATCGTAATGTACGGCCACAGGCAAAATACGAACGCAGCCTCGAACAGATCAAAAGAATCCGGGAGGCCGGTATGCGCACGAAATCGGGCATCATGCTTGGGCTTGGAGAAACAAAAGAAGAAGTTTTCAAAGCAATGGATGACCTGGTCGCCAACGGCCTGCTGATCCTGACGCTCGGTCAATACTTGCAGCCGACAAAGCTGCATCATGAAGTAATTGAATTCATTCACCCGGAGATGTTCGATCTCTACCGCGAGGAAGGAATCAAGCGCGGACTGAAATATGTAGAAGCAGGCCCGCTTGTCCGTTCATCGTATCATGCGGAGCGACATGTGAACGTTCCCCTTTCATAAAAAAGTCGCCCGCTCCTCACCTGCCGCGGTGCAGAATTTAAATTCTTTCATTCTCAGCTAATTGGGCCACTGCCGACTGCTAATAGCCGTAGCGTTGGCACAGTTCTTTTTTTCATCGACTCGTAATTCAAACAGGACACTGCGAAAAGTTCGCACAAACAATGTTGAACCTAAAGGCGAGAAAAGATGAAAAAGCTAATAATGATTTTGATGACAGCCGGGGCGATGACGGCCATGAGCTGCGGTGACGGACGCACAAATGAAAGCGCTAACGATACCGATACTGGCGGAGACAACACCGAGCTTGCCGAGCCTGCAGATACAACGTCAATGGAAAGCGACACAACGTCTACGCAGGATATGAATCAGCAACAACGCGATGATCAGAACATGCAACGGGGCGCGAGCGAAAACTCCGACACCGAAAGCAGAAATCAACGAGACACAATACAATAATAAAAAGGCCGCAACTTGCGGCTTTTTTTTATTTATTTCATCATGCTCAAAATTTCATTCGCATATTCTCCGGGATTAGCACCCATGTTGTTCGACAATATCACAACAAATATTTTGGATTCCGGAACATACCATGCAAAAGATTGAAAGCCATCAATCGTACCTCCGTGACCAATTCTCCTCCCATTTCCTTCACCACTGATCTGCCAGCCGAAACCGTATGGTTTGGTCACGCCATTGTTCAACCTCACTGGTCGCCACGCGATCTGCAGCAGGTCAAAGCCTTCAACCTCACCACTAAAGACTGCTTTGTTCCACTTCCACAAATCATCAACGGTTGAAGCCATCGCACCCGCAGCGTAAGAAGCAGAAGGGTGAACGACATCTGCAACATTATACTTTTTTCTGTTCTTATAATATCCCGTTGCCTCGCCCATAATTCCCAGATCGTTGCAATACGTAGAACTCATTCCCAGTGGTTTGAAAAAATGCGTTGCAAGATAGTCTCCCCATGCAACACCGCTCACTTTCTCGATGATCGCGCCAAGCAAATAATAGCCCGAATTGTTGTATCGGTAATCTTCTCCAGGAGCAAAATCTTTTGGTTCGCCTTTAAATGCCGCAATCACTTCATTAACCGAGTAAGCCTTCTCTTTCGACTCCTTTGAGCCGACCAGTTGAGGTAAGCTGGTATAGCTCTTGATTCCGGAAGTGTGGGTCAGCAGGTGCGTGATCGTGATCGGCTTATCTCCCATCGGATAACCCGGAAGAAATTTGGTGATGGTATCCTGAAGTGAAAGCTTTCCTGCACGCGCCAATCTCAGGATGGCTGTGCTAGTAAATTGCTTTGTAATACTACCGATACGGAAGATTGTTTCAGGCGTGTTTTTCTGTTGCAGGCTTTCATTGGCAAGACCGTATGCTTTTCGCAAAATAATTTCATCGCCTTTCGCTACCAGCACAACGCCACCAGGCCCCGCTTCAGAAAAGTGTTGTAGTAAATACTTGTCGATTTTTTCCGGAAGGCCTGTGGTTGGTTGGGCCGCAAGGTGAAGGGAAAAAACCAGCGTTAGCAGGAGCCACGACAATCTTGGTTTCATAGTAGTAGACGGGGTCAATTTTCAATTTAACAAATTTGAAGCAGCTTTTCGAGGGACGACCGCGTGAACTCCGCGATTCTATATTCGTCCTTTTCTTACACGTTGGAAGTTGTGCCTCGCGACCCGGTTTTAAGTGCATAGCATCGTCCCTGCCCGTTATGAATAGTGTCGACAATCAAAACAACCAAAGAATTCATACGTGATCTCTGACTTCGCAGCCCCAACCTTACACAAAGTTTAGCAATTACAAGGTTGGGATTCATCTCCTATCATTTTGAAACTTAGGGAATTGTGACGCAAATCCATACCTTTACATACCCCACAGCTTATGCAGGCATTGACCTTCTATTTGGCCTATCCGTTCATCTACGCCATTGCGTTGATGCCCTTCCGCATGTTATACATCGTATCAGATGTGCTTTGCCTACTTTTGAAAGCGTCCGGGTATCGGAAAAAGGTAATCGTTCAAAACCTCAGAAATTCATTTCCGGAAAAAGATGACGCTGCGATCTCAGATTTATGCAATCGCTACTACCGCTATCTCTGCGATCTTACACTCGAAACGTTAAAGACGATTCGGATGTCGGAGCGCAGTGCGAAAAAGCGATGCGTGTTTCACAATCAACCCTGGCTTGATCAACTCTATGCTGAGCGTAAAAGCATTATGATCGTGATGGGTCATCACGGCAACTGGGAGTGGGCGGGTCCGGGATTCACCCTTCATACAAAGCACCAGCTCGTTGTGGTTTACCGTCCGCTGAAGCATCCCTATTTTGAAAAGATGATGGTACGCGCACGCACCCGTTTCGGAACGCAGATCACGCCTGTTGACAAGACGCTGCGCGACATGATGGCAAATCAAAACAAGATCACCGCTACAGCCTTTATTGCAGATCAGGTGTCCATGTTAAAAAATGCGGATTGGATGACGTTTCTGAATCAAGAGACCGCGATCTACACCGGCTACGAACGCCTCGCACAAAAATTCAACTACCCGGTGGTGTACATGCGGGTGACGCGGGTGAAACGCGGTTACTATGAAGTGACGCCCGAACTTTTATTCATGAATCCGAAGGACACCGGTGCAAACGAAATTGCCGAGACCTTCATGAAGAAACTTGAACAAGACATCATCAAAGATCCCGTTCCCTGGCTTTGGTCGCACAGACGGTGGAAGCACGTTCGCAAAAATCACGCGAAGGCAGAAAACCTTGTCGCAGTAAACGCTTAATTAATTCTCATGCGCACCGGTAAAGAGCTTATCATGGCAAGCAGGAAGTTCATTCACGAAGACCGCGGTCGGAGCTGGAGGGAGACAATCATTACGCTTTTTGCACTCTCCGCATGTCTCGCGGCTGGTTTTTTGCCCATGCACTGGACACTGAAAGTCGCGAACGCTGTTGTGTGCGGTTTATTCTATGTGCGGATGTTCACCATCTACCACGATTACCAGCATCACGCTATTTTGCAGGGATCGCCTGCCGCTTCCTTCATAATGAAAACCTTCGGGGTGTTCATTCTTGCACCTCAGAACATCTGGAAACGCTCGCATGACCATCATCACACCCACAACTCGAAGCTTACGATCCATGGCATCGGATCGTTTCCGACCATCTGCAAGAGTCGTTATGAATCGCTCACAAAAGCGCAGAAGATTACGTACCTGGTAAACCGACATCCGCTTACTGTTCTGCTCGGATATTTTACGCTGTTCATTTACTGGCTCAACGTAAAATCATTTGTGCAAAGTCCGGCTAAACACCTGGATTCGCTTCTTGCGCTGGTCATTCATGTCGGAACAAGCATCCTTATTTACAATGTCGCGGGCCCGGTTGATTTCTTCATCGTTTGGTTTCTTCCTTTCTTTATTGCGTTCGCGATGGGCTCGTACCTGTTTTACTGTCAGCATAATTTTCCTGGCGCAACGTTCTGTGAAAAGGAAGAATGGAAGTATGAGGAGGCTGCACTTCAGTCGACAAGCTTTATGGTGATGAACCCGGTGATGCAATGGTTTACGGGTAACATCGGTTATCATCACGTACACCACCTGAATTCCAAAATTCCTTTCTACCGACTTCCTGAAGCTATGGCTGGAATTCCCGAACTTCACAATCCACCCGTCACATCATGGCATCCACTCGAGGTTTTCCGTTGCCTGCGATTGAAATTGTGGGATGCGGAAAAGAATCGGATGATCACGTTGAGTGAGCGATAGATTCGCTCCTCCCGTTCCAAAAGTTCACATGCACCCATCGCGAAACATCGCGCTCGTTGTGTCATCGGGGTGAAGGGCCAAGAAGCAACTTCATAAATCTGCTAACTAAGTTAGCATCACCTTCCAATGAACCGATGCACGAGAAAAGATGACCTTCCAAGGATAGTTTGCCATGTTCTTTTGCCATGCGCATTTAACAAATGTAAGGCTGCGTTCGCTAGTGGCATACCGATGCTTGCTGTTTTGTGTCCGCGTTTAAAGTCCATTTCACGCTTAATCAACTATAAGCCTGATATCAAATAGAAGTAAAATCGCAGCGGTGAACGTAGCGCTGATCAAGCTGGCAAATAAGAAGCATAGTATAGCAGTTCGGAGAACTCGTTCTTTTATGTCATCTCCGCTTTGTCTTACCATGGCCACCGCAAAGACGCAGCAGTTCGAAAGCAAATAAATTATTGGCGGTAATACAACTATAACAAGAGGAGTTGCAGTCGTTGAATAGTTGATCCACAATACGAGCATCAAGAAAATGACAGAAGACAAAAGGGCATATAACAATGCACGGACTTGTGATGTGGTAACTCGAATTTCAACCATAGTTGGTGAAGGGAGACGCAAATGTTTGTCTGACCAAACGTATTGACAATGATTGCTATTTTACAGCAGGTGTGCAATGCTCTTTTATCAGGGGATCAGCACACGTCCTTTCACGCAAAAG
>DASWTP010000166.1:0-35205 GCA_036402075.1 Chryseosolibacter sp.
ACGATAGCAAGCGGGTTGTTGTCCTTTCATCCAACGCAAACGGCAACATGGAATGATTTTAACAATTACGGATGGCTGGATGTGTTCATCGGTAATGAGACATGGGAAGGAAATGCATCCTCGGGAAAACATCCGGCAGAATTACTTATTAGCAACCACGATGGTACGTTCATCAACGTTGCGGAGCCGTCTGGCGTAGACTTTACAGGTTTTGTGAAAGGGGTTGCCTCCGGAGACTTCAACAATGATGGGTGGAAAGATATTTTTGCAACGTCATTGTCGGGTCAACGGTTCCTGTTAAAGAACAAAGGCGTCTCCGGAAAGACACCCATGTTTGAAGATGTGACAAAGCAGGCTGGGATCTTTCCAGACACAATTAGCAGGACATTCCCTACGTGGTTCTGGGATTTTAACAACGATGGGTGGCTTGACCTGTTTGTCGGAGATTTTACTTTTGATCGTCCGATCTCTTCTTACTCCGCTGCCGAAGGATTGAATATTCCGACAGGAGCTTCTGGTGCCTGCAAGCTTTACAGGAACAATCAAGACGGAACCTTCACCAACGTGTCCGAAGAAGTTGGCTTGACGAAGAAAGCTTTTGCAATGGGCGCAAACTTTGGTGACATTAACAACGATGGCTTTCTTGACATCTACCTCGGGACAGGGAATCCGGAGTTGGAGTCGATCGTTCCGAACAAACTTTTTCAAAACATCGGTGGAAAGAAGTTTGTTGATGTGACCGCACCGGCACGGGTTGGTCATCTTCAGAAAGGTCACGCTATTTCATTTGCTGATGTTGACAACGATGGTGACCAGGACATTTACATCGAGCTTGGCGGTGCATACAAAGGTGATGCATTTCACAATGCATTCTACGTGAACCCTAATCAGGACGAACTGAACAATTGGATCGTGCTTGACCTGGTCGGCACTAAATCTAATCGAAGCGCCATCGGATCTCGGATTAAGCTTACGATCACCGAAGGCGGACAAAAGCGCAACATCTACCGGGATGTAAATTCAGGAGGAAGTTTCGGGGCTTCACCGTTGCGAAGGGAAATCGGGATCGGTCGGGCGGAGGTGATTGAGGAAATTGAAATTCAATGGCATGGGGGGCAAACGCAAGTCTTTAGAAATGTTAAACCGAATCAGTTTCTTCGGATCACCGAGGGAAGTAGTGCTCCCGAGAAAGTTCCTGTTAAGACGCTTACGTTAACAGGTCAAAAATCTCATAACCATCATCATTGATTTGGCGGTGGTTAGTTAGTTTGATAAATAAAATAGAAAGCACGGATCTTGAGCCATCCTGATTTTATCGGGATGAGCGAAAGATCCCTATCAAGTCTTGGTGATCCTGCATAAAGATTGTCACTCGAAAGTGAATCATATTAACCAAGAGTTCGTCTTCGAAATCATCGGTACTTTACAAATAGTGTCAATCCCGTCAGGCATGCGCGTTGAGTTAAGGGTCTTTCGCTCATTCCGCTAACGCGGTATGGCTCAAGAACTGGTGCTATTTTTTAATATTTTGAAACTAATTTGTCTAAGCGGGGTCTCCGCCTCGGGACCCTGCGTCCCTTCACTAATCTCAAACACAGACTACTTCGGTGCCGATCCCTTGCCTCCATCTGCAACAAGAAATTTGTTCACATCCAGCCAATGGATGAACGAATCGAACCATTTATTGCTTGTGCGGTTAGGATTCCCCAGACCAAAGCCATGGCCGCCATTCTGATAAAGATGAAACTCAACAGGTTTGCCCGCCTTGAACCATGAATCAATCACACCAAACTGACCGCGGAACAGAAAATCATCTGTCGCAATAACGTTAAACATGGGTGGAGCATCGTTCGGTACTTCGACAGGTCCCATGCCACCATAGATTGGTCCAATGAAATCCAGGTCCATCACTTTCGATTTCAGTGTGCAATGCATTGTCAAACCAGCACCCGCAGAAAATCCAATCATGCCCAGTCGTGCAGTATCTACACCCCATTCATCAGCGCGCTTGAGGATCATCGCGTAAGCTGCCTCTGCATCGGCAAGCTGATTGGAAAGGTCCATCTGTGGTCTTGGGGGCGGAGGGGTATCTTTCTTCCCATCTGACGGAGGAGCCGCTGCAGCAAACGTTCGGTTCATTGACTCTTTAAATGCGTCAAGCGATTCAGGAGTTGGATGAAGTCTGTATTTCAGCACAAAAGCTGCTATGCCCTTGTCAGCCAGGGCCTGTGCAACTTCCCAGCCTTCATTTCCCATGGAGAGCCACCGGAACCCACCACCTGGCGCCACGATCACGGCTGCACCATTTCCCTGACCTTTCTTCGGCAAAAAAGGAGTGAGTGTTGCCGTTGTAATATTTCGCGCCATCGGGTCTCCCCACTGGCGAAACCACGTTTCTTTTGCGGGTTGATTCTCGACACCTCCGGTTCCAAGCTTAATTGCATTTGGTTCCGCAGGTGCCTCGAGTGGATAAATGGTGCCATCCTGTGCGTTGGCGATCGCGCCAGTTACAAGTAAGCACGCGACTATGACGATCCTCGGCAATGTGTTGAATATGGTTGTCATATTATGTTGATTTGATAATCGTTAAAACTATTACTCCCTGAGTTGAAGAACTTGGAATTACCCATGATTAAGACGGTTGTGCTACCAGCTTTCCCTAATCGAAGGATGGAAAAAAATTTTCTTTCAATTCTCACCGCAGCAATCATAGTTCCTGCTCTTCTCGCGTTATTAGAAATAATATCGCTCTATCCGGATTGAATTCCAATTTAATAAGTGTTTTTATTACATTTATCTTTTTCCGAACTGATTCTTTACTCTTTATCAACATGAAAAAGCTGACTTTTTTAACAAGTGTGGTGGTTCTGGCAGCGTGCGTGGATGTCTACTCTCAGAATCTGAAACTAAACAACCTGGAATACTTCGAAACACAAGGAGTTAATGTTCTTGTTTACAGTAACCTTTTCACTGGTGGCTTTAACGATGAGAAGAATGCAGGAATAGAATTGATCCACCATGGCGTCAGAACCGCACAGGGTGGTGCTGTAAGACTTTCCAACACACCCGAGCAGTGGGATCTTGTTCCGGAGGTCTTAAACCGCAAGGTGAATCCGACATCTCAATCCATCGAGGCCACGCTTCGATATAAAGAGTATGATTTCGATTCACGAGTCGTTGTTACAGCAAAGGGAAAAGGAGTTGAGATTGCTGTCTACCTCGACAAACCGTTGCCACAAGCACTCCAGGGAAAAGCAGGATTTAATCTCGAATTTCTTCCTTCACAATATTGGCAAAAAGTGTATTTAATGGACGGACGATACAACCGGTTTCCGCGCTATGTGGTTGGCAATTCCGTGACAAAACCTGACAGCGAAAAACCAAAGCAATTCAAAGGATATAAAACTTCCGATGATCGCGGCACCGGAAAATTTATCGATCCGCTCCCGCTTGAAACGGGACGCAGCATGATACTTGCACCGGATGAACCGTCACGGTTAGTAAAGATCACCTCGCAGGACGCAGACCTGATGCTTTACGATGGCCGCGTGTTGGCGCAGAACGGTTGGTTTGTAGTCAGGAGCATTTTGCCTTCTGGAAAGACAGGAAAAGTTCTGACGTGGAATGTTGAGCCAAATGCTATTCCCGGTTGGATCAGAGAACCGAATATTGGCTTCTCGCAAGTAGGTTACATTCCATCTCAAGCAAAAGTGGCTGTCATTGAATTGGATAAAAAAGATAAACCAGTTGCAAAAGCTTCCGTGTATAGATTGAACGATGACGGAACTGACACTGAAGTATTCAGCGGAAACATTACTGAGTGGGGAAACTATTTTAAATACAACTATGTAAAATTTGACTTCACGTCAGTGAAAACACCTGGGATCTATTATCTCAAGTACGGCAACATCAAAACAAATAACTTCATTATCGACAACAACGTTTACAATAATATTACCGATGCTACGAGCGACATTTGGATTCCTATACACATGAACCACATGGTGGTGAATGAAGGTTACCGCATCTGGCATGGCGAACCATTCAAAGAAGGATACCTGCAGGCGCCACCAAACACCGACCACTTCGATTTGCATGCACAGGGACTAACCACAGACACGAAGTACAAAGCATTGGAGCTGATTCCCGGATTAAACATCGGTGGCTTTTTTGACGCTGGAGATTTTGATATAGAGACTGGAGCGAATATCAATGTCGTGCAAAACTTCGTTCATACGTGGGAATATTTCAAGCCGATGCGTGATCAGACCTTCGTTGATCAGAAGCACCGCTATGTTGATCTTCATCGCCCGGACGGCACTCCGGATGTATTGCAGTTCATCGAGCACGGTACGTTGAACCTCGTTGCGCAGGCGGAAAATGTAGGTCACATGACGCAAACACTTTCCAACGCTGTTCTTGATAATTACCATCACCTTGGTGACGCTGCGTCTATAACCGATGGTCTGCCTTATAATCCAAAGCTTGGCCCTTATGAGATAGCATCAGACGGCCGATCAAGTGGAGTTAAGGATGACCTTTGGGCATTCACTACGAGAAATCCCGCGCTCGATCTGCGTGCAGCCACCACGTTTGCCGCGGCAAGCAGAGCATTGAAGGGGTATAACGATGACCTTTCCGCACGTGCCTTAACACAGTCAAAGAGGCTTCTTAAAGAAGCAAGTGAATTACTGGCCGATCAACCGCAGGACACCTCGCGTTGGCGCAGGTTTGCAAACGTAGGGACTAATCTCCAACTCTTCATTGCTACAGGGGAACAACAATACAAAAGGAAGTTTGAAGAAATTTTGTGGCCGGCACTTGACCGCAGTGTTACGTTCAACCTCCTGACAGCGCTGAATGCCATACCACACATGGATGATTCTTTCAAACAAAAGCTGCGTCCCTATGTCGTCAAGTATAACGACTACATAAAGGGGCTTGAGAAAGACAATCCGTACGGAGTACCGATCGAGTTGGGCAACTGGGCGGGAAGCGGAGCAATTACAAATTTTGGAACGACCATTTGTTTCGCAGGCAAATATTTCCCTGATGTGATCGATACCAGTCATGCTTTCAAAGTGACCAATTGGCTCTTCGGTTGTCATCCATACCACAACTACTCGCTTGTTGCAACGGTGGGGGCCGCACGTCCGAAGGCTGTTTTTTACGGCAACAACAGGGCGGATTTCTCCTTCATTCCCGGCAACGTTGCGCCCGGTGTTTTATTCAGAAAGCCGGATCACTTCGAAAACTATGACGACTGGCCATTTTTATGGGGACAAAATGAAGGCACGATCGCAGGAAATACCAGCTACTTGATCTTTGGATCTGCTTTTAAGGCTTTGGTGAAATAAGCCCAGGCTTTTGCTGCAATTGCGGAATGGCCTGATGTATTTCTTTACACTGTCGGCAAGGATACGAATGTTCGCCTAAACGCTTACCCTTTTTGGCGTAATTTATTCAAATCTTCGAACGCTCATCTGTTCTTCAAGTGCAATATGTTTTGATAGACCGGAACCATGGCCAGCGACACCGCAATAAAAATTGCGACTCTTACGTAGTTCAATTTGCGCCACATCGAAACCCTGGCTGCCAGGTCGCCAGGCAGTTCGGCTGACGCGCTGGCAATTTTCTGAAATTCAATGATGTTCGGAGCGAAGTATGCGAGCGTCCAGGCCCTGACCGCAAAGTGAACGATAAACAAAATGATAAGCCATAACCTGGCGCCAGGAATCTTCCAGCTGAAGATAATCGCGAGAATAAAAACGATTTCATGCAACGAGTGAAATGCAATCCAGAACGCTTTCAGGCTTGTGCCGTTGCTATCCGCGAGGAAGCCAAACGTGCCAGGAGGTGATGCAGTCCATTTAGGTACGAACACCAGTGTCTCAAAGATTTGAGCGCCATTCATTAAGAAGTACAACAGGATTGTTGATAACAACCAATATTCAGCCCGGGTGAGGTAGCTCATTGTGATAGTTTCCATTTTGATTTAGTCGCGATTTAATTCAGTTGTTGTCTTTTTCATTATCTCTATTGCGGCCAGGAAATAGTTCTCAACAATTTGAAGCTCTTTGTTCGAAAGTGATAGGATCAGATCTGTGGATCGCGCCTGCAGATTGGCAAAAAGCGGCTTAAGCAATTTCATCGCATTTGCGGTATTCGGCACGATAATCACTTTTCTCCGATCCTGGTCATCGAATTGCCTCTTGACCAGCTTCTTTTTCTCCAGCCGGTCGATCAGACCCGTAACCGCTCCTGTGGTCAGCCCGGACAGCTTCGCCAATTCACCCGCAGTGATCTTTCCTTTCTGAATGATAAATCCCAGGTACTTGTGGTCGGTGCCCGACAATCCAGCCCTGCGTGCAATCGCTTCATGCAGCAACATGGACGTATCCGAGTACAGTCTGCTGGCAGCGCGAAACCGTTCAACCTTTTCACTTCTCATCGGATTGCCTTAATATCTTAGTTTATGATTATCTTAGCAAGTAAGATAAATATTTTATAAATACCAAACACAAAGCAGATTTAACGGCTGTTCAACCCACCTGAATGGGCAGTTTTCGAGAGACGGCATCTGGGCCACGTTCGGCTAAATTTGTCAATGGAAAAGTCATTTCCGCGAAAACAACACTGTCGTGAGTTGTTTGCACATCGCTGTACAGCCTGAGATACATGAAGCATGTGGCGATGATAGGCGATGAAAAGTCGGATTCAGTGCGTCAACTGCTACCGCAGCGATATGCCTGCAGAAACCTTTCTGCACAAGCCTGTTCCTTTCGCACTCACGCAAAAAAAAATGATGAATTTTTTTAAAAAAAGTCAATCAACCGATTTCATCTCTTGTTTCAAACGATTGTTCGCTTGTGAAATTATATTCTACTGAAACGATTGCAGGCAGTACTTAATTCTGCATTGTTAGCATTTGCAGAATTTAATTCTAAAATTCATTTACAGTTTAACCTAAACCAGTTCTAAAAAAAATCTATACTAACGTTGTTAACGTTGGCCTTGTCGGGTATTGCCTTAGCGCAAGACCTGGAGGTCACAGGGACGGTAACGAACTCCACAAATGGATCGGCTCTTCCGGGAGTGAACGTCATACTCCGTGGAACCACCAACGGCACCACTACGGATGCCGAAGGAAAGTTCAGACTCATGACCCCGGCAGATGGTACGCTTGTCTTTTCCTTCATTGGCATGACTACACAGGAAGTCGCGCTCGGGGGACGTACAGATTTTACAGTATCACTCGATGAAGATTCCAAGCAACTTTCTGAAGTCGTTGTCACTGCGCTCGGCATTGAGAAAAGCAGGCAATCACTTGGCTATGCTTTACAAGATGTCAAAGGCGAGCAACTTGCGGAAGCACGTTCCCCAAATGTTGTTAACGGACTGTCGGGGAAAATTGCTGGGGTGCGCATCAGTCCAAACTCCGGACCTGGCAGCGGATCATCGGTGCAGATCCGCGGCCAGTCGTCACTCGGAGGTAATAACCAACCGCTGTATGTGATCGATGGCGTGCCGATGGAGCAATCGCAAAACCAGGGAAAGCAATTCGGGGGTGGCATCACCGAGGTAAGCCCAGACAATATCGCAGAGATCTCGGTATTGAAAGGCCCAAGTGCAACGGCTCTCTACGGGTCTCGTGGTCAGAATGGTGTGGTGCTAATCACAACGAAAAACGGTTCAGGAACAAAGGGAGTCACTGTAGAAGTTAATTCAAATGTCTCCTTCGAACGCCCTGCAGTAAAGCCTGACTTTCAAAACACATATGCGGGAGGAAATGGTTACCGCACGTGGTATACTAACGGAAGAAGCGCTGGGATCACGGACCCACTCGAGACGCAGCAATACCGCGATGCCTATGGTATAAGTGCGCCACTCACGGGCACTGATGGTACCGATGAAAGCTGGGGTGCACCGATGGATGGACGGCTCGTACGTCACTGGTGGACAGGCACTGAAGTAGCTCCGCTAACACCTATGCCAGACAATTGGGATGACTACTGGGAAACCGGTACAACGATCACCAACAACATTGCAGTAGCGGGCTCGGGTGATCGCGGAAGCTTCCGCGTTTCGCTTGGCGATCTGCGGCAGGATGGCATCATGTATAACAACGACTACTGGAGAAAAAATCTCAAGCTGAATACCATCTATGATTTCACCGACAAACTGAGCGCAACGATCTCTGCAGAGTATGTGAAGTCAGGGTCAGACAACCGCAGCTACCAGGATGGACAGCAATTCATCTGGTCGCACCGCCAGACGGATTGGGAAAAGCTGAAACACTATAACGACTACCGTTCTGTGCATATTCAACGGGCCGGTGATGGTGACGCACCCAACTGGCAACATACATTTTTCGTCAACCCATTTATGGTCCAGGACATTCTGCCATACTCAAACGAGAAAGACAGAATGCTGGGAAACGTGGCATTAAACTACCAGGTTGCTCCATCGCTCAATGTGATGCTCCGTTCGGGAACCGACCTGTGGACGGACACCCGAATCAATGTGATTAACTACGAGCGTGTTCGCAATGGAACTCAAGTTTACGGGCAGTACTCGGAGGAAGTTTTGCGAGGGCAGGAAACGAACACCGATATGATGGTGACATTTTCAAAGAATCTTACTCCGTCATTCACATTGAACACAATGGTTGGGGGACTGCTGAGAACGACTTACTACAAAAGAAATTTTGCACAAGTAAATCAGTTGGTTGTTGATAGGGTTTACAACCTGGCAAACTCGATTCCGGCATCCAATACTGCTGCGAGCACGATCGAAGAGAAGGAATCCCAGAGTATTTTTGGATCTGCGCAGCTCGGGTTTAAGGATGCAGTTTACCTTGACCTGACGGCCCGGAACGACTGGTCCAGCACACTGCCTAAAACGAATTGGTCGTACTTCTATCCATCGGTAGGACTAAGCGCAATTGTCACAGAGCTGATGGATCTCTCCTCGTCTAGACTTTCATTTGCCAAGCTCAGAGCGAGCTGGGCGCAGGTTGGCAATGACACCGACCCATACCGTTTGAAACAAACCTACTTGTCTGGTTCTTCGTGGAATGGATCCGTTCCCGAGTTCTACGAGAACATTGAGATCGCAAACAGCACATTGAAACCGGAAATGACTACGGGCATTGAGCTGGGTTTTGAGGCTAAGCTCTTTAGCAATAGAATCGGGATCGATTTTACCTATTATGATCAATCCACTAAGGATCAGATTCTGGCGGTTGAAATTTCCAAAGCCAGTGGGTATAACACACGTCTGCTTAACGCTGGCGAAATTACCAATAAGGGTATTGAGGTTGTGTTGAATGCTACTCCGATCCGACTTTCCAATGGACTCACCTGGGATGTGACTTTAAACTTCGCGAAAAATGAAAACAAGGTGGTAGCGCTTGCCGATGGTCTGACAACCTACCAGTTGGCAGCGCGAAATAGTCTCGCCTCACTTGCATCGGTTGGTGAGCCCTACGGTGCGCTGTTCGGAATCGGGTTCGAACGCGCTCCCGATGGAAAGATTTTATACAAGGATGGCCTGCCTGTTGTAGCAACGAAGGCAAAGATCCTGGGCAACATCCAACCGGATTGGACAGGCGGAATGTTAAACACCATCGGCTTCAAAGGCATCACTCTGTCTGCGCTGATCGATGTGCGCATGGGCGGAGATGTCTACAATGAAGGGATTGGTATTGCCCGCTGGACTGGCCAGTATGCCGAGACCGCTATCGGCAGGGAAGAAGGTATTATCGGTGACGGCACGATGAACATCGGGACAGCCGAGGATCCGGTGTACGTTCCTAATGACATTATCGTGCCTGCACAAAGTCTGTATGCGTTTAACAACGCACGGACGCGTCATGAAGCTTCCATTTTTGATGCGAGTTATGTAAAGCTGCGCGAAGTCTCGCTGGGCTACACACTGCCGCCTTCGCTGCTAAAGGGAATTTTCATCAAGTCGGCAAAGATATCAGCAGTGGGACGAAACCTGGCAATTCTTTTCAAGAACATCCCACACATCGATCCGGAGTTCGACAGGCTGGGCGGTAACTCGTTTGGCTTCGGGTATGGTGAGCTTCCCACCACGCGTAGCATGGGCTTCAACGTAAACATGACCTTCTAACAAAATGGAATCGACTATGAAAAAGATATCTGTCAAGATGCTCTCGTTGTTTACAATCGGAATGCTGGTGTCAACCGCCTGCACTGAAGACTTCGAGGCTAAGAATACAAGTCCAAATAATCCAACAACCATAAGCCCTCAGTTTCTCTTAACCACGACCATTGAAAAGGCAGTGGACAGAATGTGGGGAAGCAATATCCGATATGAACGTCTGAACATTGACGGCCCTATGTGCTGGATGCAATACCTCGGCCGGAATATTTATGGAAATGAAGGAGACGACTATACCATCCAGTTGTCGATGTACAACAACACATGGAAGTCTCTTTACAACGATGCGCTAATGAATGCACAGCGCATTGCGCTGATCTCTGCGCCAGAAGGAGCGAAGCCTCACACGAATTACGAGGGTGTAGCGCTTGTGCTGCGGAGCTGGGTATTCTCGATGGTCACCGACCTGTGGGGAGCTGTGCCTTATAGTCAGGCTTTGCAAGGGACAGCAGGCGCTCCTGTTTATTCCCCCACGTATGATTCCCAGGAAGCCATCTATGAAGGTCTGCTTCGTGATTTGAAAACGGCAAACGAAAAACTCGTTGTCGGAGGTCCCGCGATCAGCGCATCGGCTGACATCCTGTACGCTGGTGATGTCTTAAAGTGGAAAAAATTCGCCAACTCATTGAGGCTGCGGCTCGCCAACCGTCAGGCAGCGAAGAAGCCAACGGAATCGCGGGCGATCATGGCAGAAATACTAGGTGATCCGGCAACCTATCCAATTTTTACGAGCAATGCCGACAACGCAAGAGTTGTACACTTCGCAACACGCCCGAGTAACAACGAGTGGCATGAAACGATGGTATTTGGTGCGCGCACAGACTGGAACGTAGGGAAAACGCTCGTTGACAAGCTCACTGCATTGAACGATACACGTCTGCCGGTGTTTGCTCAACCCGTCACCGGCACATCGTTCGCTGGAATTCCAAACGGTCTGCCGGACGCGATCGCGACAACGTACCTGAACTCGGCAAGTAAACTCGGAACCTTTTTCCTCGCGGCAACTGCCCCCAGTGTTGTAATGACCTATGCTGAGGTGCAGTTCATATTGGCCGAAGCTGCCCTTGATGGCGACATCTCAGGTAACGCACAGACATTTTTCTCGAATGGTATCACGGCATCCTTCGCGCAATACGGCTTGACCGTTCCGAGCGGATACATTTCGAATCTTGGCGCGGTATCTAAAACATTGGTGATGGAGCAAAAATGGATCGCCTTGTTTGGCCAGGGGATTGAATCGTGGACTGAGTACAGACGCACCGGCTTACCTGTGCTTCCTCCAAAAGATTCGCGCGCCATTTTCGTGAACGATGGCATACTCCCAACACGGCTTCCTTATCCTACAACAGAACAGTCACTCAACGCAGTTGAATACGCGAAAGGAGTAGAGCTGAATGGCGCGGAAGACAATGCAAAATCAAAACTCTGGTGGGCTGAATAACTTAACAACTTACACTATGAAAACTCTGAATCTTAAATATATCCAGCAATGCAAAATTGCGTTGTGCGGCCTGGCGCTCTCAATTTTCTTAATCGCATGCGAGGAGGAAGATCCGTTTGTCGATCGAAAAGCAGCTCCGGTGCTGCTGGTATTCGATGAAGTTGCAGGATACCTGGCTAGTGGCGGACTCACATCAGTTCCATCCGTATCCAAAACAGTTACCGCTGCAACGTATACCCAGCCGGTCACCTTATCTGTGCGCCTGTACGAGCTTGATAAATCCGGGATACTCGACCATACGGTGGGCATAGACTCAATTCCTGTGGTTGGTGTTACCATGACGTTTTCCTTACGCAACGGCACAAGTCCCATTGAAGCCGTTTCCGATGCAGAAGGCAAAGTCACGATCACCACAAGTTGGGAGAACTTAGGTGTAACCGATGTAGCCGCGATTGTAGCTGCAAAACCTGCGCGTTCGATAACCATCCCGTTGTTGTGGAAGGGAAGCCATAAGGGCATTTCGTTCTCCCGCTACTCACAAGTAGTCTTCACCAAACCTGCATCGTAGTTCGTCTTACTTTAAACACATCCACCAAAAAAGCATTTCTATGAATTCAACTATTAACAGAAGATCTTGGTTAAAACAAAGTGCCCTGACAGCGGGCGGAATTATGACAACCCTGGCTGTCGCACCAGGCGCGATGGTAACTGCGTTTGGCATGAAGCCCACATATAATAACTCGCTGGTTGAAAATTATCATGTTATATTCCAGGAGCGCGATGCCATCAAGGCACGACTGCTCGCAAATGAAAATCCCTGGGGGCCATCTAAAAAAGCGATTGCTGCAATTGCGGAGAGTGCTACCAAAGGCAATCGCTATGTATACAGCAGCTCACGTTCAATGGTAGACATGCTTGCGGAGAAAGAAGGTGTTTCTGCCGACCAGATCCTATTGTCAGCCGGCTCCACCGACATCCTTGAGAAAACTGCATTCGCCCTGTGCATGAAGGGTGGCAATGTAGTGTCTGCAGACCCATCTTACTTATCACTGGTGAAAACGGCACAGGCGATCGGTGCTACGTGGAAAAATATTCCACTCAAAGCAGATTACTCACACGACCTCGATGCGATGGAGAAGAGTATCGATGCGGACACCAAACTTGTCTACATCTGCAATCCCAATAATCCGACCGGTACACTTACTTCGATCGAAGAGATCAAAGCTTTTACGAAGAGAGTGAATTCAAAAGTTCCCATCTTCATCGATGAGGCATATCTCGAGCTCCTCGATAAACCTGAAGCGCAGACTGCCGTGGGATTGATTCGCGAAGGTTACGATGTGATTGTTTGCCGCACATTCTCAAAAATTCATGGCATGGCTGGTTTGCGCATAGGCTACATGGTTGCAAAAGCTGACCGTGTGAAAATGATACAGAAACTCGTGCGCACGGAAATGGGCATTTCAGTCACTTCGCTTGAAGGTGCCATTGCCAGTCTTAAGGATGTCGAGTTTCAGGACTTCTCACGCAAGAGCACAAAGGAAGGTCGCGAATATGTTACAGAAGAGCTGAAAAAACTGGGAATGAATCCGATTCCCTCTTACACCAATTTCGTCTTATTTCCCATTCAGATGCCGGTGAAAGAATTGCTTGCAAAAATGGTGGAGAAAGGTGTTGGTATCCGGGGATATGAGATCAATGGAAAACCGTTTGCCCGCGTAAGTATCGGCACGATGGATGAAATGAAGCTGTTTGTCAAGTCGATGTCGGCTATTGTGAGTTAATACAACCTGTTTTATGCAGCGGATCATGTAGTAGTTGCACTGACGTTGATCCGCTGCTTCGTAGTAAACCTATATACCTTTTTCATATTCTATGAGCGGAGCGGTTACGAAAACTATTTCATTACTCTTGTTGATGGCGATTGGTTATTTGTTTCAGCGAAAGATTCAGAGCAAGGAACAGCGCGAGGGAATTAAAACATTGATCTTAAGCCTGGCCTTACCTGCTACAATTTTGATCGCCTTGTTGCAGATTGATTTCACATCGAACCTCATTGTCATTCCCCTCATGTCGCTGGCCTTTAACATCCTTGTATACATCCTGATAAGCAAACTGCCGCTGCAAAGCGTTTTTGCGATTCATGACAATCAATACCGAACGTTGATCATGTTGATTCCTTCGCTCGCACCAGGCCTTTCATGTTTCCCGTTTATAATGGAGTATAGCGGACAGGGCCCGCTTGCCATGGCAGCCCTCGCAGATGTCGGAAATAAAATATTTGTGCTGGTGATTTCCTATACCATTGCGATGAAGTGGTATTACGATGTGCATCGGGAAAACTCTAAAGGCAACATCGATATAAAACAGATGCTTCTGGCGATGGTGAATGAACCCGTCAATCTTGTCATCGTGGTAGCCATTGTGATGCTTTCCTTCGGACTTACCTATCAGGCATTCCCTGAATCCGTCACGCTTACCATCGACAGGTTAAGTCTGGTTATGACACCACTGATTCTATTATTTATTGGCTTGTCGATGAAGTTAAATTGGGCCCAGGTCAAAACAATTTTCTCATTCTTATTTTTCAGATCTTCCATAGCTTTTGCGTTGAGCGGTGCTGTTCTGTACTTCTTCCCCACGCACGATATTCCCACAATGCTTCTGATCGTGGTATTTCCTCAAAGTGCGTGTAGCTTTTGGCCGTATGCGCATATGGCATCTGTTGGCAAGCTGGAAAAGAGCACAGGGCAAACATCGGCAACATTCGATCAGGACTTCGCTTTAAACGTGCTGGCGTGTTCGATGCCGTTTTCGGTTATTTTGATTATGATCGTGTATGCATCAGGACCTGCATTTGCGGACACCGCTACGGTATTCATTGCTTCGGCCACGCTGCTCATTGCAGGTTTGACGATTGTCGCATTGTCGGGAAAAACACTGGGGATTAAGACCGATGACCCCATTGTAATCGAGTCAGTTGAGAAAAGCTAAAGAACGGTGCTCGAATACGATTGCGTTTTTCATGTTCTGCCACACTCCATCCAGGCAACCAGCTTGGTTGATGCATTTGTACCTGGCAGGTGTTAACCTGGAATTTATTGCGCTCGTGGGTTGTTGATAGGCCGATGAAACGAATACTCTTCTTTGGAGATAGTCTTACTGCCGGATACGGCCTGTCAAATCCCTCCAGACAATCATTCCCTGCACTCATTGAAAAAAAAATAAATGAATCAGGTTTCAGATACGATGTCGTTAACGCGGGCGTTAGCGGTGATACATCCTCGGGAGGCCTGGCCAGGATTGACTACTGGCTGAATCAACCAGTCGACATTTTCGTCCTGGAGCTCGGTGTCAATGATTTGTGGAGAGCTGCGCCATATTCTGCAACGAAACACAACTTGGATCTGATTCTACGGAGGGTTACCACCCGCTATCCGAACATCAAGCTTGCTGTGATGGGAATGGAAATTCCTGACGCAATAATTCCTGCAAGCTTAAATGGCTTTCGAAAGATCTATCGCGAGCTTGCCGAAAGCCATTCGGCCGCCTTTGTTCCTTTCTTCCTGGAAGGGGTGGCAGGCATAAAGGAGCTTAACCTGTATGATGGTTTGCATCCATCTGCAAAGGGATACGAAGTAATTGCCGATAATGTATGGCCGACAATTAAAGCACTTCTGTAGCTACAATGTTGTGGACCAAGGGAGAAATCGGACGCCCCACTCGAACTTTCGTTGGAACATTGTGTGTACGGCCTTTGTAATGGATCCACCAAAAGCCGCGGATCGTCTTAGCTCCGCTTGGTATCGTTGCATTTGAATTGCTGCGCCAATGATTTTGCTGGGACCCTGCGAGGAGTGACCAGGAGCACCGGATCGGGTTGTGTTTGTTTCAATTTGATGAGCCATTTGCGAATTCTATACAACCGATTCGCTAACCAGAAACCTTTCAAATGAAACGAAGACTTGCTAAGCACGGCTCCGGATTGTCATAAAAAAATCAGATTGTTTGAAGTCAGTGATCCAGTACTGGCCTTCTTCATAAGGCTATGTGTTCACATGATGCATACGTCCAGCGGAAAAAAAAGCTTTCGGAAATCTCGTTTCTATCTATCTCACCGCAGATATAACGCCTGCCAACCTTTCTACGTTGTCAAAGCATCGTCATTCAAACCCTTTGATCAGCTCATTACGCACCTTAGGCTTAGATCGATGTTTCCTTTGAACATGTAAAGCTTTTTTTCCCTTTCGTTACTACTGATTTCCGGCAGTCCAATTATCGTATAAAAAATAGCGCAGATTGGGATTCCGGGTTCAGAAACGCGCAAGAGTGTCCGCATCAGAAGCCAAAGATTTTATCCACAAAAACGATCCATATCATCGATATTATGTGTTAACTTCCATAGTATGAAAGCCCTCATCCTTCTCGTCTGGGCGTTGGCACCATCTTTTTGCCACGCGCAGTTGACACTTGATCCTACGACAAAAAAATACAGCATGGAGGCCATAGTTGAAGCAAAGTCACGAGACCGCGCAGAACTCATGAAGAGGGCAAAGTATTGGTTCCTATCAAGATATCCCGAAAGTGTTTTACATTTGGATACAGCGAATGGTAAAATGATAGGGGTTGGTGTATTCTTGCTCGAAAAGAGTATGGGTGGTACACCGGTGGTGCGTTTTACTATTCTCGTGGACTTCAAGCCGGAAAAATACAAGTACATCCTTACGGACTTCAGGTACACATACAATCTGGTGAATTCAGACTTCCATACTACTGGTTCGACCGACACCATGCCGCTGGAAGAATGAAAAAAAAGTGAGATCGCAGAGGTGAACGCTTTAACCGTGAAAGCGGTCGCCTCACTCAGGCGGCACATTATCACTGACGACCCTGATTGGTGAAATCGTATTTACTAATGAACTCAATCAACCATTAATTTGGAAAAACCTGCAATTCTCTATATTGACGATGATCGTGATGATCAGGAAGTCTTCGTTGAAGTTTTAAAGCGCATCAGGCCCAACATTTCTTGTCATTTGGCAAGCGATGGCCGTCAGGGCTTGCTGTTACTGCGGAAGCTCGAGGTGTTACCAATCTGCATCTACCTCGACTTGAACATGCCAGTAATGAATGGACTTGAAGTATTGAAGGAGATCAAGGGCGACCCGCGGTATCGCGACATTCCAACGTTTATACTTTCAACCTCGCAAAATCCTAATGCGGAAGTGCAAGCCCGTGACCTGGGGGCAGAGGAGTACCTGAAGAAACCCAATTCCTATTCCGCGTATACGGATCTGCTTAGCTCATGCTTCCTCGCGCATTTACAGGAGTATGGGAATAACTAAAGAGATTGTATCAAGTGTGCAGTTAGCCTGACTTGTGTCGTTTTGGCGTTTATGCTGGCTCCGTGCCAGTGTTCCTTGCCGATGCGCCTTCCGTCATTCAAAGGAGGATCCCGAAGGGGCCATTGACCTTGAGATGAACCATCTCGCTGCCTTCGGATTAAGATTTATCTAGCGAGATCAGGTCAAACGTTTCCGGAAGTTGAGACTGATAATTCTTACGCTGACTCAGGCAGCCATAGGAAAATTCCTGCGCGGTAGTTTGACATCGTTTTAAGAAAGAATGATACATTTGGAAACAGGCTAATTAATTATGTCGAGATCCAATTCACTTACTTCTGAGATATGATAAAAGTAATACGCCTTTTAATGATTGCCATCGTTGCAGCTGCTCTTGTTAGATGCAAGACTGGAACCGATATAAAATCGCCCGAGAAGGCCGCAAAATTTGAGGAAAACTGGGAGTCGCTCTCAAAAGTTGAAAGAGAACCGGAATGGTTTAAGGACGCAAAGTTCGGCATCTATTTTCACTGGGGTGTATATAGTGTGCCGGCTTACGGCTCCGAGTGGTATCCAAGGTGGATGTACGTGCCGGGGCGGAAAGATTGGGGTGGAGATATTTTTGAGCACCACGAGAAAACCTTTGGACCGGTTGCGGAATTTAACTATCATGATTTTATACCCATGTTCACGGCAGAGCACTTTGATGCGAAAGAATGGGCCGAGCTGTTTCAAAACGCAGGAGCAAAATTTGCAGGCCCGGTCGCTCAGCATCACGATGGTTTTGCCATGTGGGATAGCAAACTGAATCCCTGGAACGCCAAAGCGATGGGACCGAGGAAAGATGTTCTCGGAGAATTGTTTGCTGAGCTCAAGAAGAACAACATGAAAACAATCGCCACCTTTCATCATGAGAGGCTTCTCCAGCGATATGCGAAGGATACGGCAAAGTGGGCAAAAAATACACCTGATCCCGGAGACGACAGCCATTTTCCCTATCATCCTGATTACATCACGTCAACCACAGATCCGAAACTAAGGCTCCTTTATGGTAACATGCCCGAAGATGAATTTCTCGAGTACTGGTTAAACCAAACAAACGAAGTTGTGGACAACTATGCACCTGATGTTATCTGGTTTGATTCCTGGCTGGATCGGATCCCACAGAACTACCTTCAGAAAATGGTCGCGCATCACTTTAATACGGCAACATCTCGCGGGCAGTATCCTATTGTTGCGTACAAACAGGAAGACTTGCCGAAGAACGTAGGCATTTTAGATATCGAGCAGGGTGGAAAAACAGAAATCTCCCACGATTACTGGCTTACTGACATCACGCTTAGTAACGATAGCTGGTGTTATATCAATGGGCAGACGTATAAGGAACCATCGTTGGTCATCCGAAATATGATAGACGTTTGGAGTAAAAGAGGAATCGTGCTACTGAACATATCGCCAATGGCCAATGGTACCATCAATGCCGAACAGCGCAATATCCTGGCTGCTGTTGGAAAATGGATCAACAAGCATAAAGAAGCCGTCTATGAAACCCGTGTTTACTCAAGCTTTGGCTACGGAGAAGCAGCGTTCGAGAAGGGACACTTCGGTGGGCAATCTGCAACAATCAAATACAACAAAAATGATATTCGCTTTTCAGTGTCTAAGGACAATAAGTATTTGTATGCTTATTCGCTTGGACTTCCCGAACCCCATGCGCAGTTCGAAATACGCATGGATCTCGAACGAAAAGTGAAACGTGTCTCGGTTGTGGGTAGCGAAGTCGAGTTGAAGTGGTCTGCGCTGGGTAACAAGTTAACTTTGCAAACTCCGGCTTCAGACGACATGAATCAACTCGCTACCGTCTTCAGGATCGAATTTGAATAGCTCAAATTTTCGGATACCGAAACGAAATGGCAAACTTCAGCAGAGTGTGATTGCTAAAAGTGATTGCACCCACATAGGAACATTCAACATGGCAGACAAACTTAAAATCGTCCTTAAAATGTTCGCTGACTTTGAAGAACACGAGCTTGATAAAGTATCGGAGTGCTTTAAGCAGAAATCCGTTGCGAGGAACAGTCTTCTGCTACACGAGGGCGATATTTGTAAAGAGTTTTATTTCATAAGATCAGGATGCGTTCGAACTTTTTTCATTGACAAAAACGGACATGAAAAAACCAGGTATGTAATGCTTGATCATCATGTCGGAACGGCATTAACAAGTTTCATCTCTCAAAAACCATCCATTGAATTTATTGAGGCACTTGAGAATACAGAACTGCTGGCAATCAGTCATTCAGACTTTTATCGACTAAATAAAGAAATGAATAGTTGGAAAAGCTTTTACCAGCGTATTTTGGAAATGGCTTACTCATTCCAAAACAGAAAAATTGAACAATTAGTTACGCTGACTGCAAAGCAACGCTACGATAACATTTTTAAAGAAAATCCTATTTTAATCCAACGCCTTTCAAACAGGGTACTGGCTTCTTATCTCGACATTCGCGAAGAGACACTTAGCAGGCTTAAATCCAATTGATACGATTTTGACCTAGGTCAAAGCGCTTCACACTTCTTACTCGCATGTTTGCAGAAAAAAGTATGAACAATGAAAAGTTAAAATTGAACTACTGGGCAATAGCGATAACCGGGATTGTGGCTTTTGCCTTAAGTATCATTTGGTATAGTCCATTATTTTTTGGAAAAATTTGGGAGCAGTATCGTAACGCTCCTAATCCCCATATCCCACAATGGACGATGGCATTTGCGCCACTTCGTGAACTCATTGCTTCTTTCGTTCTGTGCAAATTGATTGTCAGCTTAAATGTGACCAATTGGAAAGAGACTGCAAAATTGATGATTTTGCTTTGGGTGGCATTTCATGCTGTAGGGATGGCAGGGGCGATACTTTGGGATAATATGGAATGGCAACTTGGAGCTGTTCATGCCGGAGATTGGCTGATGAAAATGCTTTTTATGGGAACTGTTCTTACGCAATGGTTTAGAAAAAAACTATACGCAAAGAAGATTGTTTGACTCTGAAAGAGTTTGGATGATATAACGAATAAAGAACACAAATCAACCCAAAAGTAAATGAAAGCCATATGCAACAATGCATGCGCTGGAAAAGGAAATCGGTCCCTGATACCAATCGGGATTGTCTAGTCTGGGAAATGCATTAACCACTCTTCAGTGCGATTATGGAATTTGTGCGTTTCAGGTTCCACGCTTGCACAATGCATATGGCCGTAATTACCACAATACAATAGGCGATCGGGTAGATGGGATCAAGCCACGAAAATTTCGTTGAATAGATGAATGTGCGTAACAGCTCAATTAACATGAAATACGATATTGGCAGAAACACAACTACAGCAATACCTAGCTGCCGGAGAAAATCTCTCAGCAGGAGGCTTGTAATATCCATGGTTGTTGCGCCAAAAAGCCTATGCAACCCGATCTGCTTCAGTTTATCGCGAACGACACTGATGCTGAGTGCATAAATTGTACAACAAGACAGTATTGCTGCAATAACAGCCAGGATCTCCGAAAGTTTGTTGAGTTGATTCTGATAGTCGATCCATCTTCTAAAGTGGTCACTCAGATATTGAACCTCAGCCTTCTCAGAGGTGGTTGAAAATTGTTGACCAAGTCTTTGCACTGTTCTCCTGATATCTACTTCGAGAACACGGACACACAGCCAATGGTAACCGTAATCATTTCCAAGCCTGAACTTTGTCGGCTTTTCAGCTTGATTGAAAAGTCCGTTGACATCAGTTATCACGCCAAGTACGTGTTCGTTTACAGCAGTAAAACGTTCATTTGCAGATTTGTTTAATACAATGGTTGAATCGCCTGAATTCGGACCGAACCAGTGCCCCTCTATCATGTCAAGGTTGAAAAAGTCACGATACCCCAGATCAACTGACAGTTGATAGTACAGTGAATGGACGTCCTTACTTGAGATACGATCAGGCAGTTGCGAAATAGCCAGCACATCAAGAATGTTAGGATTGTTTTTTCGCCACCCATTACGCAGATTGTTGATGCCTTCATTTGTAATTCCTGCCGGGGAGTTGAGGAAGACGATCTGATCATGATTCTGTCCCGGCTCTTTGACAAGGGAGTAATTGATCTGTCTATTGATAACTACCGAGGAAATAATCAGAAAAATACTTATTCCGAGTTGGACAAAAGTGATATAGCGCTTCAGGGCCGGAAATGTGATCGTATCGGTGCTCAATAAACGATTTGGCGTTGCTTTAACAAACTTGATTGTCATAAAGACGGGCGAAATCGTCAATGTTGCAAAAAGTACAGCTAGGATCAGGATAAATGTCATGTCAGGATGAATTATCATCTGACTCACACTGAAACCTAAAATTACGTTGATCCACCGGTCGACAGTAACCAGAATGACCAGGCTGATTATAAGAGAAAGACCTACGAGGATACACGTTTCCTTAACAAATCCGAACATCAATGATTCGATCGCGACCCCGGCAAGTTTTTTTACAGCTAGTTCTTTTGAGCGATACGGAAGTGTAATGGTGGTCAAGTTAATGAGCGTGGTCACTGCAAGAAAAAATATTAAAGAAGTTATGCAAATGACGATAATGATACTGTAGCGGTCACCGTGACTGCAAGATTCTCCAATTACACGCGGCCCGAAATAGATTTGGGTGATAGGTTGCAGGCTATACTGAGTATTTCTTTCATCTTGAAATGTATATTGATCCGGGGTCTTTCCGAGTGATCTTCCGTAGACTGCCGTTTCATCTGGATTAAAATTCAAAAACTTAATGTGATTTGTGTTAAACGACATCAATAGGTCGAATTTCTCATGACTGTTCTTAGGAAATGACCTGAATACCGCTGCAATCGAAAGGTGGACGGTATCATTGAAAGTGTGTACTTTTATTTGCTCTCCTGCAATATTTGTTCTGCCCCAATGATATTCGGCAAATTCTGATGACACAATAATGCTACCATTGCTTTGAGTCTTAAAGGTGGTGATGTGTCCATCGATTATATCGAGCGAAAATATATGATCAATGGTGGTGTCAACTGCGTGTAACTTTTGATTATGCACAAGCTCGCCATCGATCACAACGGATACGCGTTCCAAAACTTTCACGCGCGAAATAACAAGGGAGTCTTTGTATTGCGTTGTTAAAGTTTTGATAAAGTCATTGTCTATCTTTGACGACAATCGGTTTCCTGTATAGTTCGCATCAAGGTTCTTCCTGATTACGCGAAATACGTCATGAGCATTCGCATGAAACCGGTCATAGCCGAATTCATTAAGCGAAAACACTGCTATCGCAATCGCAGTTGCCAGAGCTATTCCGATAGCTGCTACCTTAAGTACATAGGCCTCGATGTTTCGAAACATGATTCTTTTGAATAATCGAAAACCAATTCCCATGACTCTTTTCCTTACGGGCTCAATAAGCGGACCAAAAAAATTAGGACCCTTTTTGCAAAGTTGCAGTGCGTTGCAGGCACAAATGCGAACAATAATGACCGCAGGCGAACGCTAAGTTCTTGGCTAATGGCACAAAAATTTTCATCATAACCTTTACACCTCAAGGTTTTGTTCGGTTGGATGTGGATAGGTGGCCTCGATTCGCTTGAATCACACGAATTCTGCAAATACACTAAACCAACTGAATAACCTATGACACCTTTTCTATCGCACACGATGAGGGGCCTCTGCATCGCAGTGTCTCTTATCCTCCACAGTTTTTTTACAAATGCCCAGTGCCCAACCGTTGTATGGGGTGACGAATTCGAAAATACCTCGCTTGATTTGACCAAGTGGAGCTATCAGATCGGTGATGGCTGCCAGGAGGGAATCTGCGGATGGGGAAATAATGAGCTTCAGTATTACAAGGAGTCGAATGTCACGGTGAGCAATGGTCAGCTGCACATCACAGCTAAAAAAGAACGCGTGCAGGCAAAGTCTTATACGTCTGGGAGGATCCGAACGATTAACAAAGGTGAGTGGACCTATGGAAGATTTGAGGCGCGAATAAAGCTCCCGTACGGGAAAGGGCTCTGGCCCGCGTTCTGGATGTTGCCCACTGACGAAGTCTATGGGGGCTGGCCTCAAAGCGGTGAGATCGACATCATGGAGTTTGTAGCCGCAGATCCGACACGCACCCTTGGCAATTTGCACTATGGCGATCCGTATCCAAACAACAAGTACCAGGGAGCATCCTTTGCGTTGAACTCCGGAAACTTTCCTGATGCATTTCACAACTTTGCAATCGAGTGGGAGCCAGGCATCATTCGCTGGTTTGTAGATGACATTCTTTTCATGACCAAGACAACGCAGGATCTTACGCCATACAACTGGCCTTTCGACCAGCGTTTTCACTTTCTCCTTAACGTGGCGGTGGGAGGAAATCTTGGCGGTGCGGTTGATGACACCATCTTCCCGAAAGTAATGGATGTGGACTATGTACGGGTGTACAATGGATTCAAAGCATACATCACTGGCGACAGAACTGTAGCCAATCAGGAAGCTGGTGTTACCTATAACATCGGCAATCTCGTCAGCGGCACCGCAGTCACGTGGACGGTCCCCGCAGGGGCCAGCGTTGTCTCGGGCCAGGGCTCCGCACAAGCCGTTGTGAATTTCGGAACAACATCAGGAAACGTAGTCGCTACCTTCAACACCGCCTGCGGAACGCAGCAGCTCACTATCCCGGTGTATGTCGAGCCAGCTTTTAACAAGGAGTTCAGCTTTGAGAATTTTGACGAACCCGCAACCGTCACATTGAACACCTATACGGGAACGCTGGCTGAAGTATCTAACCCCTCTGCTACTGGAATTAACACGTCAGCTTTGGTGGGTCGCTATACCAGGAATTCAACACAGCAATACGATGTGTTGGTGTACAACGTAACCAATATCACAGACGGCTCGCTGTATTCAAACAAGAGCAAAAAGTTCTATATGGATGTGCATACCAACGCCCCTGCCGGAACGGAAATTCTTCTCCAGCTGGAGACATCAACGGCAACATCGAGTAACTACCCGACCGGACGGCATAGTCGATACGTTGGAACGGTTACGTCACCAAACCAGTGGCAACGAATTGTGTTTGAGCTACTCGATAAGCCAGATGGGTCAGCTTCGAACACCGGGATAACGAAGATGATCTTGTTATTTGCCTCCAATACGTTTACCGGGCACACGTATTACTTCGACAACCTTGACAGCTACACCGCGGGGACATCAAATGCACCGCCCACGGTTGTTATCACGTCACCAGCCAGCAACGCATCGTTCGCGTCCGGAACTGTTGTCAATGTCACGGCCAACGCTGCAGATTCCGATGGAACGGTCTCGACAGTAGAGTTCTTTGCCAATGGCACCCTGATAGGATCCGATAGCAGTAGCCCTTACGCAACAAACTGGACGATAGGAACAGGAAGCTATACACTCACGGCTCGCGCAACAGACAATGCTGGAGCCGCGACAACGTCTGCTGGCGTGAGTGTTTCCGGCACAGCTAGCGCGCCAACTTATGTCTATGTTTCATCCATCGTTACTGGAACTGTCAGCGCGGGCGGTGGTAGTAAGTCCGGCACGGCAACAATTACGCTCCGCGACAATACAGGCAACCCCGTTTCAAATGCTACCGTCACGGGCACATTTTCAGGATCATTCTCGGAAACGAAGAGTGGAGTGACAGGCACATCGGGCACTGTTACGCTGACAACCACGGCAAAACTAAAAGGAACGTTGACCGTCAATTTCTGTGTCACGTCCGTGACGCACAGTTCCCTGGCGTATAACGCGTCAGCGAATACAATCACCTGCACGGGCCAGGCTGCAGCCGCAGCACAAATGAATGATGAGCCCAAACTAACTGCATATCCAAACCCGTTCAGTCAGAGTTTTGAACTTTCAATTCACCTCCCGAAGGAAAGTAAGGTCAGTGTGGGTCTATACGATGCTTCCGGCACGTTGGTTCAAACGGTCGAGCCTCAGGTGTACCGCGCTGGTGCTTATACCATCCGCTTCAACAATCTCGATTCAAACTCACGCTTTTATTTCGTGAAGGCTGTCATCAATGACCGTGAATATTATATCCGCCAGATGAACCAGAATTAATTCGAAACTATAAAAGCAGACTTTATGAATCGTAATAGGAAGATGAAATCGAACTCACTTACATTGCTAATCACGTTGACGCTATTGGTGTTCGGTGGCGCATGTGTGGACAATGCCATGGAGATAAGGCAGAACATGTCCGTGCGCTACGAGGAAGACGGTATTACCGCAAGCGGACTGGTAACATCTCCGGGCGTTGTGAATCAATATGTCACCTATGGTGATAAGTCGGCACTCTTTCAGAATTTATCAGCCACACCCGCCTTTACGTCCGGATCAAACAGAAATCCAAACGTAGACGTGCAGGTGACGAGTGCGCAGCAGACTATTGATGGATTTGGATATACGCTGACGCAAGGTAGCGCCTATGTGATGATGACATCGCTGACCACATCCCAACGCACTGCCCTGCTCACAGAACTCTTCCATCCCACCAACGGTATTGGAACATCGTTCATCCGGATAGGCATCGGTGCCACTGACCTGAGCACATCGGTTTACACGTACAACGACCTGACAAGCGGCACAGACGTAACGATGTCTAAGTTTAGCCTCAATGGTCCCGACCTGGATTACCTTGTTCCCGTGCTCAAAGAGATCGTAGCCAGTGTACCTTCGATAAAGATTATCGCCACACCGTGGACCGCGCCCGCGTGGATGAAAATCAACAACGCGTTGAGTAACGGAAGTTTAAAGCCAGAATACTACGATGCCTACGCGCTGTATTTTGTGAAGTACCTGCAGGCAATGCAATCACATGGAATAACGATTCATGCAGTCACACCGCAGAATGAGCCGGAGCACTGCTGCAACAACCCGGCTATGTTAATGACGTCCACCGAACAGACCAACTTCATCTTAAAACTTGCGCCAGCATTAACAAACGCTGGCTTCGCGACAAAGATCATTGCGTACGATCACAACTGTGACAACACCCAATATCCGATCGATGTCTTGAACGGACCCGCTGGCCAGTATGTGGATGGTGCCGCGTTTCATCTGTACGCTGGAAATATTTCAGCGTTATCAACCGTACACAATGCAACCAGCAAGAATGTATATTTCACAGAGCAATACACCGGCTCAAGTGGAAGTTTCCTCGGGGACCTCGGATGGCATATGCAGAATGTAATGATAGGAGGGACGAACAACTGGGCAAAAGTCGCCCTCGAATGGAACTTGGCAAACGATCCGACTTACGGCCCACACACAAACGGTGGATGCACAACCTGCCTTGGCGCGGTCACAGTTGGCAGCGGAACCGTTACCAGGAATGTCTCATACTACATCGTGGCACACATGTCAAAATTTGTCCGGCCAGGGGCGCTCCACGTTTCGACAACGTCTGGAGCATCATCACTGTTCGTGTCCGGATTTATAAACGACACTGCGAACGGCAATGCAAAAGTCCTCGTTGCCTACAACAACAGCCAGCGCGACCAGGCATTCAACATCCGCTACAACGGCCAGATCGCCCCGATAGTCCTGAAGAAAAAATCAGTCGGAACATACGTTTGGTACTGAAGAATGTAAATGAATTCAAACACTGAATTTCGCAGGGTCTGCCTTCAGACCCTGCACAAGTAAAATAGTGAAAAGTCAGCGGAGGGGTGGCGGTCGTCCAAGTCCGCCACCATTCGTGGAAGTAGTCAATTTTAGGGTTATGACGCGCACCGAGTGTGCTCGAAGGCATTTACTAGCTGTGGTGATTTACAGTGAGCCTGGTTCTCACCAATAAATATGCAACTTTGTGTCAAACCAAGGCAAAGCTACCGTCATACAAACTTTTCCCGGAATTGCAAATTGAACATCCCATACAACAAACAAAGCATGCTCAGTATGATAAGGTAAGTTCTATTCTTGAAGATAACTGACTGCCAAATGAACTCACTCATGTCCTTAGGTTCTGAAAATGGGTTCAGAAAAATGTTGTAAGCACTGTACTCCAGCGGCTCGAAGAACAGGAAAAATATAAATGAAGTGATCACAAGCATGATGGCTGTTCCGTTGCCATTCTTGATCAGTGTAGACAGCATAAAACCCAACGAAGCGAGAAATGTTATGGGAAATAACACTTGCCCAATCATTGGAAAGATTGTGAATCGATAAAGTGTGAGGTCTGCGATCTCGCCAAGTACCAATAAGATTACTGCAGCTACTCCAATTGTCAACACGAACCTGACCAACCAAACTTTGTAACGGTAGTTCGGGATTCCGAATATCGTTTCCAGCATCTTTGCATCATCATCGTTTTGAATGCCATAGGCGATCGGGTAGAAGATCAACAACAGTCCTGGAAAAACCAGAAATCCGTAAATCGCAGCTTCGTTGAATTCATTGTCGTCTTCAGTAAAACTGATGAAAATGATGAAGGCAAAGAATAAAAACGCAGCTACTACGAAGTAGATGAACTTGTTGCCGAAGATGACCTTCACATTGTAGGTAATTAGCTTAAACAAAAGCAGGAGATAGCTCTTCATTCTTTTTCTTGGATTTACTTTTCATCAACCACAGGTATGCATCCTCCAGATTTGCTCGTACTTGAGCGGCATTGAATCTAGGAAGATCTTCAGATAAGCATTTCACCCGTATACGATCGCCTTCGCGCATATGGTGAACGATCAGGTAGTTTTCTTTTTCCATTTCAAACTCCTGAGGGGTTAAATGGAATTCCCAGACTTTGTCATTCGCAAGCTCAGCCATTGTTGTTGGGCTTCCGATGTATTCAATATTTCCTGAGATCAGAACTGCGAGCTTGTTGCAACTGCTGGCAATATCTTCGATGATGTGTGTCGAGAATACTACAATGCGTTCGCGACTTAATTCCACCAACAGGTTTCTGAACCGAATTCGTTCGAGCGGATCAAGACCAGCTGTTGGCTCATCGACAACCAGGATTTTCGGCAGGTGCAAAAGGATTTGCGCAATGCCAATCCGTTGTTTCATACCACCGGAAAAAGAACCGATTTTTTTGTGTTGATGCTCGTCCATATGAACAGCCTTCAGTACGTACTGAACGCGGGCTGCTCTTTCTTCTTTGTTGGATATTTTTCGGAGGATGGCCTGGTAATCAAGGAACTCGTAAGGTGTCATGTTTTCATACGTTCCGAACGCCTGCGGCAAATAACCAATCAGTCCCTGAAGTTCTTCTCTCCGTAACGTAGTGTCGTGACCGTTTATCCAAATCTTGCCATAACTCTGATCGAGTATGCCGCAAAGGATTCGCATCAGTGTCGTTTTTCCCGCCCCATTTGGTCCCAGCAGTCCAAACATACCTTGCTCAATGGTGAGGGTGGCACCTTTTAGCGCTTTGAACTCAGCCTTCTTCGGTTTCACGAACGGAATCGAGAGCAACAGCTTATAATACAGTTTTCGGATTTTCTTGAAACGGCCCGTGATACCGTCAACATCTACAGGATTTTCCTTTAGCTTATTGGATACACGAACGAGGAAGAGCCCGGTGAACCACAAGATGTTGAGAATGACACCGAAGGCTTTGATATTAACATCTGCGTAAAGAAAGATCGCGCTTCCAATCGGAAATCCCCAGTACAGCAATATGTGGATTACCTTGATGAGCCTTCCGCTGTGCGATGTTAATTGTTTAACATTATTAAAGATCGACAGTAGGAGTGCGTGCAAGGCAATCATGAAAAACAATTGCCAGAATGCTTTTTCAAGATGAAAGTAAATGAAGTAGACAAGGAAGCCGATGACTGCGCTTTGCCAGATCAGATCCTGAAGAACTTTGCTTACCGTTACGGGTTCCTCACCGCGTGCGTTGAAGAGCCGCAAATTTCCCTTCCACTCTCGGATCCACCGCTTGTCTCTGCCATACACTTTTGTCAGATTCCGTATTTCGATGTGCATCGCTTCGCCAGGAGCAACCATTTTTGCATTGGCTTGTCGCAGCGATGTCATGATAAAGTACGTGCCGCCAGGGATTAAAATGACGGCAGTCATATAAGCGATCATTTGAATGAGTAGCCCTTCAAGACGCAGCGCGATGAACTCTGCCACCAGGACCATCAAAATTATTTGTGTTGCTTTAATAGCAGGTTTGAGTTTTCTAAACCAATCGATGACGCTCTCCAGCCCAGCACTCATCGTTGGAATATAAAATAACGTCAGCACCGTGGCAAAGGTCAGTCCGCCCATAACGGTGACCGCGAAAGGCTGGCCGATGCTCAACACGTATTCTGCATCGCCTAACGCAAGTGGCAGCACGCCAATGATTGTTGTGATGGCCGTGATCAAGATAGGGCGGAGGCGCGAAATTCCACTCGTCATCAGCGCTCGGTATTTCGAATAGCCTTCTCTGCGTAAGATGCGGGAATAGTCGATCAGGATAATCCCATTGTTCACAACAACACCTAAAAGAATCAGGAAACCAATCAGTGTATTCGTGCTTAGCATCGAATTTCCGGTAAGTACAAGACTTAATATCGCCCCAATACCGGCAAGCGGAATGGTGAACATAATCACAATCGGGAGATAGAGCGATTCAAATACCGCTGCGAGGATCATGAAAATAATCACGATGGCCGCCAGAATGAAGAAAGTGAAATCACCCAGCACTCCCTCGTCATGAATAACTTCAACTACTATCCCTGATGGAATGTTAACGCCACTTACGATTTGGTCGACCTCCAATCTCGAAGCTTCCAGCAACGACTCCGATTTCAAAACTTCATCGATGAACGAGTATGTGATCTGAATTCGCTTTTCCTGGTTTGATCTTGTGATTGTGCTTTCGCCCGTGGAGTAGAGAACATTGCCCAGCTCAGACAAGGCGTGTGTCGAACCCGTTGTGCTCGTCACTGGCATTTCGCGCAAATCCCGCATCTCCTTTGGAGCCCGGCTAACCTGATCTTGCGTGCGGATGGTAATTTCATATTCTTCGCCTCCGCTGACGAACCTGGAGCCCGATGAAAATGAAGGTTGAAAGTCGTTGAGCGCTATGGCAACATTCTGGAGTGTGACCTGGTTGGCGCTCATACGGCTCTGATCAAAAACCATGTGTGCTTCCGGGCGTTCCGGACTGATATTCACCGAACTGTTTTTGATACCTTGCAAGCCGGATACGATACTATTGATGTCGTTGGCAACGGTTTGCATGAGTTCAAAGTTCTGGCCTTTGATCACGATTCGTTCTGAAGGTGTTCCAATTCCCAGCATCCGTTGAAAATCTTCCTGCGCTGAACTGCCTGCGCCACCACCATTATTGCTGTTATTTTGACTGGGTGCTTTCTCCAGGGAGATCTCCATGTCTTCGAATTGTTTTCCTAGACCTGAAAGACGATTGCGTACGTCAGCTACAGAGATGGTATCGATGTCTTTAAAATTGTCGACAAGCTTTACGGTAATGACTGCTTCTTTTTCTGAGACCTGGCTGATCACTTCTTTGATCACCGGTATCTCCATGATCTTCTCCTCAATCTTCTGCACACGGACATTCGTTGATTGAAGCGTACTACCTTGTGATGGCGTGACGAAAACATTCATCTCTGTCGTCTCAACTTCCGATGGAGCGGACATGCTTATAATCAGCCCCAATCCAATGGAAATAAAAAACAACACGATTGCGCCTACGACAGTAAACATCGGTCTCCTGAAACATGATTTCAGAAAGACCATGTAAATCTGGATGGCACGCTGACGGATGGAAGCGTTTTTAATCAGTGGCTCCTTTTGTTCATCACCTTTGCGGATCGCACTATCCGCCAGCATGGGAATGAGAACCAACGCGACTACCAGTGAGACGAGTACTGTTGAAATGATAGAAACGCCAATATGTGTTCCAATGATGGTGACGAGAAAGTTTGATGAGAAGATAAACGGTAAGAAAACGGTTACGGTAGCGAGAGTTGCCGCAATGACGGAGCGCATGACTTCGCTTGTCCCTCGGATAACGGCTTCTTCACGTCCCGCCTTGTTCACCACATGCCGGAAAATATTTTCAATAACCACAACGCTATTGTCCACCAGCATGCCTACTGCGAGAGCCATTCCGATAAGTGTAAGGCTATTGATTGAAATATCGTAAGCGTAGAAGAAGTTAAATGCCACATAAACCGATATCGGAATAGAAAGTGCAATGCTCAAGATTAACTTCATCCTGCGAAGGAAGATCCACAAGACAAAAATCGATAGCAAGCCGCCCGTGATTGCCAGGTTTTTGATCTCCTCAATGTTTCTGGACATCATCTCGGCTTTGTTGCTCTGAACGACAATACTAACATCCATGGCTTTCAAATCTTCATTGATGTCGTTGATCACCGCGAGCGTCCGGTCTGAGAGTTCGATCAGGTTCGCCTGTGGATCCTTTGATACCTGTATGGAAACGGCATCCTTCCCATTGACGCGGCTTACCGTAGTTTGCTCCTTCACACCGAAGAATACATCGGCAACATCACTCAGCAGCAACGGACCTTTTTCAGAGACGACAAGGTTTTGGATGTTCTTAATATCATTAAGTTCGGCAGTCACGTTAACGAAGACTTTTTGGCCAAGCATTTCAACTTGTCCGGCAAACGCGCTTTTGTTTGAATTTTGAGAAAGTATGTTGCTGATCGTGTTGGGCGTAATTCCGTTGGCCTCGCAAATCGCATCCTTCATGATCACTTCAACTGTCTTCTGGCGCCCACCGAATACTTCCACACCGCCAATACCATCTACGTCACTTAGCCGGTCTTTAATATACTGGTCCGTAATGTTTCTCACACGATCGATACCACCACTTCCCAACACCTGCAAATCCATGAATGTGTTCGAAAACTCTTCGGTGTCAATCTTGATAATGTTGACCAGGAACTCCGGTGTAAGACTCGACTTGATGGAAGTGACCTTTTGCTCGAGTTTGAGATACGCGTATTTGATGTTAACACCTTGCTGAAAGGAGATGATGATGAGGCCTTGCTGACTATCGGCATTTGATGATATTTCCGCTACGCCCTCCAGCGTGCTGATCGAACTCTCAAGCGGAATAATCGCTTCACGCTCCATGTATTTCGGGTCGACCTCCGTTGTCGGCTTGACATGAACAATCAAGACAGGCAACTCCACATTCGGAAACAACTCGACCGGAAGTTTTGTATAGGAGATATAGCCAAGAAACGTGACACCAATGAATAGCATCGATATCATGACTTTTCTCCGGATGATCGTTTTTAATAAGTTGTTACTCATGGATTCAGTTTGTCTTTCTCCGTCATTATTTGCCTACCGACTTACACACTGTATTCTACGTCCGCTTTTTTCTTCCCTTTAATGCGAGACATAATCATTTCAATTCCTTCATAGTAGCAAGGAATGATGACAAGTGTCAAAAGTGTGGATGTTACCATTCCACCAATTACGGCAATAGCGATTGGCGCGCGCAGTGCCGCACTCTCTCCAAAACCCAACGTGAGTGGGAGCAGTCCGAGAATGGTTGTCAACGTTGTCATCATGATTGGTCGCAGTCTGCGCTCGGCTGCATCAAGAATCGCTTCCCGAAGATCCATTCCGTTATCCCTGTTTTGAGTAATGCAGTCAACGATCATAATGGAGTTGTTAACAGCAATGCCGCCAAGCAGAATAATTCCGATAAATCCCATCATGTTCAATGGCATTCCTAAAACAAAGAAGGCAAGGATGGCGCCTACAACAGCAAATGGAATTGTCAGCAGTATTGTGAAGGGATGTAAAAGTGATTCGAACTGGGAGGCAAGAACCATGTACACCAACACGATTGAAAGGATCAAGGCGAATGTCAGATTCTTCACAGATTCCTGCCTCAACACTTCCTGGCCCGCAACTTTAATCTTGTATTGAGGCGGCACTGCTAGCTTGGATAACGAGGCCTCAATCGACTTTACGACTTTGTCATACGGCTCATCCGGGTTCACGCGGGCGCCAATGCTCACCGTTCTGGTTTGATTTTTTCTGTGTATTGAGTTGCTCGCGTATTTTACATTCACCGTAGCAATCTCGCTTAAAGGAAATTCGCGCTGACCACTTTTGATCTTCAGGTTTTCAAGTCTAGCCAGTGAAACTTCAGGCACCTTGATTTTGATGTCCTGCATTTCGCCACCGCGCTCGATTGTGCCTGCTTTTTTTCCCTCAAGCTGCTCTTTGATCTGGGCGATGACATCATCAATGGACAACTTATTTAAGCCCGCTCTGTATTTGTCAACGTCTACTAATACTTGTGGTACGCCTTCTTCCAGGTCCGTTACCGGATCGCGAACAAGCGCGTTAGCCGACATGATTTTCATCACGGAGTCGGAGAGGGGCCGGAGTTTATCGAAGTCGGCTCCGCTAACTTCAACTACCATCGGCATTTGTTCGTCACCCATCATCGAATACAGAGCGCTTTCATCGTTGGAGAAGGAGGCTTCAACACCTGGCAGTGATTCGAAGTACGCAGAAAGTTTTTCCGTAACGGGAGCGATGTCCAGCTCGATGTCTTCCTTAAAGATCAGTTTAAGGTTTGCTTTATTTTCATTGTATACATTTTCATTTTTGATCCCGGACTGGCGTTGCTGCGGTCCAATGTGGGAGTAAATTTTATCGAGTTGTCCATCGAACAGCTGCATAAGCTGCCCTTCAATCTGACTGATGGTGGATGACGTTCTGGCAAGTGGTGTTCCGTTTGTGAGCGATACGTCTACCGATATGGCGCGTGTGTCTGACTGTGGCATGTATTCGCTTCCGATCAGTGGCAAAAGCAGCGCTGTGCCAAGGATCATCACAAACGACACAGCGATCCACGCAGTCTTGCGATACAAAACTTTCTCAAGGAGGTTGCGATACCAAGGGAAACGTACATGCTTTTCATTGGAGAACGCTTTTCTCTCTTTGGCAAAAACTTTATCCTTCCGGAAAAATTGCGCGAAAAGCATCGGTATCACGAGGATGGCAACGAAGAGTGACGCAAACTGTGAAAAGGCTACCGTCCACGCCTGGTCTTTAAAGAGTTCACCCGAGGGTCCTTGCAGATAGACGATCGGTAAAAACACAACAATACAGGTTAACGTTGAGGCAGTGATTGCACCGCTTACTTCGGCAGTGCCCTCAACAGCTGCGTCAAATACACTGAGCCCTTCTTCACGTTTCCGGAAAATGTTCTCAACGACAACAATGGCGATGTCAACAAGCATACCTGCGCTCAACGCCAGACCTCCCAAGGTCATTACGTTCAGCGTAAGTCCATTGAAGTACATCAAATTGAATGTCGCGATGATCGAGATCGGAATCACAATGCTGATGATCAACGTTGACCCTATTCTGCGAAGGAACAGGAACAATACGAGCACAGCGAAGAAAACTCCGTAAAGGCCCGACTCTTTGACTTCATCAATTGCTCCCTGTATGAATCTTCCCTGGTTTTGAATAATCACAAATTCATAACCTGGAACAGTTTTCTTCAACCTTTCCAGCGACTCTACCAATTCGTTTACGGCATTGACGGTGTTGTAATTCGTCTCTTTGTAGATAGACATGCCAATGCTTCTTTTCTGGTTAACTCGTACGATACTGGTTTCTTCCTTGTTCGCAATTTTGACCGTGGCCACTTCGCGAAGAAGAACTGGCACCTGGCCAGACAATGATGTTGATTTAGTGTTTGCAACCGGTGATGCTGCGGGGAGCTTTGGCGCTTCAGGATTTGTCGTGAGGGTACCTTGCGTTGTGTAACCAACAACCAGCTCTTCGAGATCTTCTGGTTTTTGAATAATACCCAGTCCTTTAATCACATACTTTCGACCGAGCTCTTCAATGAATCCACCCGAAACCGTTTTATTGTAGTTCTGAATTTTTGTGACGAGGTCGTTCACCGTTAAGCCAAAGGATGCCAACAGGTCTGGATCGGTTTCCAGCACTAACTCCTTTTCCTGCTCACCCGATAAACGTACTTCCGCGATGCCGGGAAGTTTGATGAATTCATTTCGGAAATTATTCTCGGCTACCTTCCGCAACGCCTCTGTGTCGTTGGATGCGGGATTGTAAATCCCCAGCACCATTACCGGATCGGCATTTGGATCGTATTGTGAGATAACAAATTCATCGATCTCTTCATTCATCGAAAACGTGGAGAGCGATTTCTGCAAATCGAGGAAGGCCTC
>DASWTP010000167.1:0-3583 GCA_036402075.1 Chryseosolibacter sp.
TATCACCATCTGAATTTTCCAGTCGCGCTGTGATTCTGATAAACTCGCTGTCATCAGCCTCTGTGAGCTTTATGATTGTACTAATATCCAGAGACCTCCTGGAAGAAGTCCCCGCATACTGGGTAGTTGTCAGATTTTTAACGTTGCTTCCTGCGTGAACGAAGTAGAATTTGTTCACCTGGGCGAGATTAAGTCTGACTTTGAATTTTTTTGTTGATACAACCTCTAAGCGTGCTATAACGTTGGCTGTACTCCCGACGCTAAATGATTTGGAGTTCGGATCTAATTCAAATGATTTTATTTCGTTCATTTTTTTACAGTGTTTTGAATGGAATTGTCAAGACTGGACGGAAGAAGTTTATTGAAGACGGTGCCAACGTTGATATCAAAAGAGATCGAGCAAAATGGTGTCCAACCGATTGAACGCTGCGTTATAATGGACTCTTCCAGTTTCATCCACGCCAAACCACCGTTAATACGCAGGGCATGCGAAAGCCTCAATCCTGCACCAGTTAGCAGCGATGGATTCTTGTTGAAAAGCTTTTGTGAATCTGTACTTGTGCTTCCCAATAAAGGGAGGTTTATTCCGATCAGAAATGCAAAACGCTTGTCCAGCATCCAGCCGTGCAATGGAGCCTGCTTGTTAATTGGCCGCAGATAAACATTTGTTCCCAGATATGGTGATAAGCCATAATTTCCAAACATGTACACCATGCCCAGGTCAGCGCTCACGTACCAATTTGCTCTCGTCTTGAACTCTGCACTCGTCGTGCCATTGACTGACATTGACAGCGTTTCAACGGCAATCTTCGAAATGTCTTCAGAGAGGACAGCTAAACGCATTTCCAGAAACCGCGCATCCGTATCGTATTTTACCGCTTTGTTTGTGAGCGAGCCAAGCAGGCGCTGGACTGCCACAAGTTCTGTTTCAAGTGTGGTAAGCCGGCTCTTGTTTGTGGCATCAACTGAAGCGCGGTTGCGTGCCGACGGATTATAGCTTCTTAGTTTAAACCTCTCAGAAGGCGTGTCAATTAATGTTCGCACCATTTTCCGAAGAGCGTCAATGTACTCGTACGATAGTCTGTAATTACCGGCGATCGTTTTCCAGGCAGACCTGTCAAAGGTGAGCGCAAAATGTTTTGTTGATCGTACCGCTACAGGACTATTCAGGGGAGCGACTTTCAATGGGCTGTAGCCGCTGAACCCGTTTTGCAAAAGCGCATCGGTATCCGGCTGGGGACGTCCGGCATCAAGTGTTAACAGATACGCAAAGTCCTCTTTCACATTTGCAGCTAAGCTTCCACGGGCGATATCATCGATGATGAGTCTGTTTCCCGCGGCGCTGAACAGCGTGGCTAGTTTGTCGTACGCGCTTTTGGCGGTGAGGGCTTGGGTCGGATCAAAGTCCTGCGAGAATTCGAAAAGATAGGCAGTCGAGTCAATGACGTTGGTGAACAAAGCGGTAATCTGGCCATCGTCGAAACCGCTATCGAAAATAGAATTTGGTTTTATGGTAACACCTGACCCAAACGCAGTAACGGCGGCATTCCTCAGCGCTGTGTGAAACTTTCCAAGTTCGGTTCTGCTAAGGTTACACGTCCCCTGAACTACACAGCTGCCGAGGACAACAGTTTTGACCTGTTTCACCAGGTCAGAGCGAAGCATTAACAACTCGGTCGGGGTGGGCTTTATTTCTTTGGAGTACTTAAATCGAAACTTGTAAAACTGGTTGTGAGCGAGGTCAGGACTTTGGATATAAAATTTGTTATCGGTTGACAGTATTGTTTTCTCCCAGGGGCTAAGCGTTTTCCATCGTGGGTCAGTGTCCGCAGCAGTCAATACCGAGGCATTTTTGTCACCGATGTAACTTGCTTCAACCCTTGTGAAGCTATGGTCTGCTGGGCCCTCAATGATGAACGGGACATCGAAGGGCAAGTCTCTTGAAAAGACTTTGCTGTTAATATCCAATCCCACAACGTCGAAAATTTTTCGGCCCTCCTGGACTGCGGTGCTTGGCGCTGCAGTCTCCTGACTGGCGTTTGCGTTGCCTGATGGCGCTGATTGATCTTGTGCCACCAGGCCAAAACTAATAAGGCATAGGCACATCAAAAGATGTTTCATGATCCGATTAGAAAAAGAAAGTGAGTTTTTGAGGAATTCCAAGTTGGGCTTGTGATCACGCAGATCTGGTGAGGCGAGAAATTCCGTTTTCTAAAACTAGCAACAGCTTTCGTTAAAAGCAATGGGGTGGCAAATACTTTTGATCAGGTGAAGCACAATATCAAAACTTCCCGGACAAAACATACATCATTTTTGCTGGTAGTATTCTACTATGCGAGGCTGTTCAGATACAAAATTCAGAAGCACCACCGAGCACTTTTCAGTCCAATCTTACACGCTTCGATGCTTCAAAATTTCCGACCTGAGACATTTACTTTTTTTCTTACCCGCAAGACATGATGTTTCGCTCGCAGGTGAGTCCGCAGGGTCAGGCGTTTTCCAATCACTCACTGTAAGTACACTATCGATCCTAACGGCAATCTGGTCAATAACGACAAGACATTGTCTTTACACAATATTCCCGACAGCCTTTTCAGAATCGGAACTGTCAGCATTTCGGGGGATTTAAAAGCCGGAGTTTTCGCTGCAAGCAAATAAAGTCTCTGGGAGGGAAAAGAACTTTTCACACTTGTTAAGTCGTCACAAGGCTATACGGTAAATGCGCGGTTGAAAGCATAAAGGATTCGCGCGTTTCAAGTGCCTGCCCCTGGATATCCAAAGACGGAAAGCGTCTGTACTTTATGAAAGGCAAAATCCATTATGCACACAGACCGAAAGTTACCTCATCGTTTGAAACCTCCGCTGCCCTCGATCTCGACCTGAGCAGTATCACTTCGCAGTACGTGGTCTCGTTGTTTTTAAACAAAAGTGAAACAAAAGTATATATAATGACGACTACGAAGGAAGTTTATGTCAGCAGTCGCTCAACGAAGAAGTCGGTATTTTCTCCGCTGCAAACTTTTTAAAGATTCCGGATGAAAATGAAAATTTCGCGACAGGCATGGATATAGCCGAAGATGAGAAGTTCGCCATTTTCTTCCTTGAAGATAATGTAACTAACTCACGCCAGATTGTTAGTTATGCGCTCAGGGACTCTGGTGAATAAGGTGAATGCAGGTGTCCTCATTAATGAGGTGATTGGCCTTGCCGTTCCTGGAAGGGTGTGACCCGTCAAAAGTTGTCAACAAAATAGTCCTGTAAGCCGGCAATTACTCCAAACGAAATTATTGAACACACAACTCCTTTAACAAAAACAACCCAACGTTTGCCACTTACAAAGAAATTATTGAAGGTAATGCTGTTATAGGTGACAACCACTGGAACCTCGAGCCAGCGTGTTTCAAAGTCCGGAAAGATAAGCCGTATGAAATTCAGCAAAGCAACGAGCAGAAAGAAAACGGAAACTGTGTACAATGTGAAAACAAGAATCTCCGCCAAATTATACTTTTCCCTAAAAAAGAAAAGTTTAACAAGCAGACCAAATAATGGAACCATCCCCACCAGAAGCAAGACCATATATCTG
>DASWTP010000168.1:0-10823 GCA_036402075.1 Chryseosolibacter sp.
CTATCCCCGTATTGATTGTAAAAGATTACGTAAAGGGGCCGGTCCGCACGATTGTGTTTCCAAATACATTCAGGTCTGAAGATCAGGAAGATCTGGTGATGAAGGTCAAAGCACTTCAAAACTTTTTCAAAGCACATCTACACCTGGTATACATTAATACACCATTAAATTTTACATCCGACACAGTCACAAAGGAGCGGCTCGAAGCATTCGCGAAACGCTATATGTTGAAAGACTATACAATCAACATTTTCAATCATACGGATGAGGAAACCGGGGTTGTGGAATTCACTAATTTGATCAAGGGCGACTTGATTGCTATCGGCACCCATGGACGAAAAGGCATTTCACATTTGCTGAATGGAAGCCTCGCGGAGGATATTGTAAATCACAACAAAGGGCTGGTCTGGACATACTCAATGAAGGCGGCCACTGTTGATGCCTAAGACACGCTGGACCAGCCGGAGCGAAGAGGAAACTGCTTTGTGGCGATAATGAAGTAGTCGACATTTGCTCCGCGGTTCAGCTTTTTTCAGCTTGATTATTAACTTAGAAAGATTAAATACAAGTCGGTTATTAAATCATTGGAAACGGAATTCACACGACTGCTCTTAGGTCGCGACTTACGTAGGCTAAAGAATGTCAATAAAGTTCTGGATGCAGTACCTAGTCAGGAAAGCTTTGATGATCTTTTTGCTTTGGTGTTTCACCATGACCGGTCACTGGTGATGCGCGCGGCCGATGCTGTTGAGAAAATTACGGTCAGGAACAAGCACTATCTTCAACCGCACAAAGCACAACTGCTGGCGATTCTCAAGAGTGCCGATCACAAGGAATTGAAGTGGCACATTGCTCAATTGCTGCCACGCTTACCGTTGACAAAAGAAGAGGTAGACAGGGTTTGGCATCAGCTAACCTATTGGACGCTTAATAGAAATGAAAGCAAAATCGTTCGTGTGAATGCCTTGCAGGGACTGTTTGATATTTGGCAGTCGCATCCTGAACTGCAGCGAGATTTTAGTCAAACATTATCAGTGGTTGAACGTGAACTGATTCCATCATTGCAGGCCAGAGTGCGAAAACTCAGGCATCAGATGTCGGGCAAATAGCACGCGAGCTTCGTTGTCATGTGAGATGCTCTTTTTAAAAATAAAAGGACCCCGGATAACCCGGGGTCCTTAGTTGAAGTAAAGACCCTCTCTCTGAAAACTTCAACTCAAAATTGTTGCATGAAGTAAAAGAAATTAATCTGCTATTTGTGTGACTTAAGTCACTGACGAAATTATATTTTTTTTTAAGCACAGATAAATCTCATTGAGCTCCCCTGTACCAGTTTTTATCTTCGCTTGGTTTTTGGAAGCGAAATGATAAAGCTTGGTTCCATCTTTCCCGAGTTTGATGAGCAGCTCATCAGTTACTTACTTAAAGTAGGTGAACAGATAGATGTTTCTGCCGGGGAGCTGCTGCTGAGGCCAGGACAATATGTTAATAATACGATGCTTGTACTTGATGGCGTTTCAAAATTGTATCTGCAGGGGGATAAGGGGGAGGAGCTGTTTTTATATTTTCTTGAGCCGGGAACCGTTTGTGCGCTGTCAATCCTTTGTGCCACAAGTCAAAATATCAACGTAACTGCAAAGGCTTTGACCGATATGAGACTTTTGATAGTATCCGTAGATGAAATGGACCGCCTCGTAAGAAATTATCCCAACTGGTATCACTTTCTTATTGATGCGTACCAACGGAGATTCAGGGAATTGTTACAGACCGTGTATCAGGTTGCCTTTCAAAGTCTGGACGAAAAACTCGTTGCTTACCTCCGAAAGCACTTTACTGTTATGAAAACGAAAACAGTTTCCATGACCCATCAGGACATTGCGTCAGATCTGAATTCATCGCGGGAAGTAATATCCCGCCTTTTAAAGAAACTCGAGACGGACAATAAGATTTCAATTTCAAGAAATGAGATTACCAATCTTTTGCTATAGAAAACTTTGATTGCTTAAGCGTACGGATGTGGAACGACCGAGTCCATCGACTGATAGCTTGGCTCACAAAGAATATTCAAAAGTAATTTTTCAGTATTCTGGCTGACAATAGAACTTTTTGAGGCGGTGTTAGGTTACTTAACGTGAGCCAGACAGCTGTTAGTACGGTAAAGTCATATACGTTAAGTCAATTCATTTATTGAGGTGCGGAGATTTACAATTATATCGCTTGCGATCTTCTTTTCGGTCGAATCATTGTTTCCGCATGTTGACCTCTCTGACATAACAAATCTTAGGGCAGTTTTTGAACATTACCGCGAACACAAGCTGGCATCTCCCGCAGCCAATTTTTTGACATTCCTCTCCCTTCATTACGGAGATTCCAGCCACTGGGATATTGATGCTGCAGAACATGGCAAATTACCGTTCTCAAAAAGAAATTATCGGGTTTCCTCGCCACAGATAAGCGAAAATTCGATTTCACTTTTGCCTTTCAAAACATTCCATTTTTTAAGGACCATTGATGGTGTGCGCTATTTCGAAAATATAGGTCCGCTTGTCTCTGAGTCTGTATGGCAGCCGCCACGCGCCTGATCCTCCATTTACGTTTTTGATCGCGCGCTAAGAGGCGCAATGTCTATCATTTACAACTACGATTATTTACTTATCAATAATGAAATCAATCATTTTCATATTGTTATGGATTGTTCCCATAACGTCAACCGAATGGCTCAATGACTTTGAACTTGCCAAACTTGAGGCTAGGCAAAATAACAAAAAGATATTGCTAAACTTTTCCGGTTCTGACTGGTGTGCTCCTTGCATCAAGTTGAAAAGGGATGTGTTTGAGCAAGTTTCATTCAGCGAGTTTGCGACCGCCAATCTTGTTTTACTTGCTGCAGACTTTCCACGACACAAAAAGAACAGGCTGAGTGATGAGCAGACCTCCCACAACGAGAGACTCGCTGAGCTTTACAATCCACAAGGGCAGTTCCCGTTGACACTACTTCTTGATTCAGATGGAAAGGTGATTAAAACCTGGGAGGGATTTCCGGGCGGCTCACCAGAAGAATTCGTCAATGACATTAAAGGGCACCTTCATGAAAAATAGTGTTGATTCTGAGAGTCGCAGCATTCGCAAACGTACGCTGCGGCTTATGGGCAACATGTTCACGATAGGCGTAATTTCTGATCATGACCGATTTGCGGATGAGTGTATAGATGATGCTGTGTCTGAGATTCAACGCATTGAGCGATTGCTGACAACATTTAACGACTCCAGCCAGGTGAACGAGATTAACCGCGCTGCTGGAGTGCGACCTGTTAAAGTTGATCCCGAAGTATTTGATCTTATTGCTCGTTCTATAAAGATATCCGAGCTCACGCAAGGTGCATTCGACATTACCTATGGATCTCTTGACAAGAGCCTTTGGAACTTTGACAAGGCAATGACCTCCTTGCCGGACCCGGTGGTCGCCAGAGACATGGTTAGGCTGATCAACTATCGCAATATTATTCTTCAGCGCGATCGATGCGAGGTTATGCTTAAACACAAAGGTATGCGCATCGGCTTCGGTGGGATTGGAAAAGGATATGCGGCAGATCGTGCAAAGATGATTCTCACTGAAAGAGGAATAAACAGCGGTGTTGTAAACGCTTCTGGCGACCTTACGGTGTGGGGCGCGCGCGAAAATGGTGAACTCTGGACGATCGGAATTGCAGATCCTGACACCAAACATCCATTTTCATATTTACCGCTGACCAATATGTCGGTCGCAACGTCAGGTAGTTATGAAAAATTTGCCGTCATCAACGGGAAGCGCTATTCCCATACGATCGATCCGCGGACTGGTCTTCCCGCCACTGGACTTAAAAGTGTCACTGTCATCAGTCCATTCGCAGAACTGTCCGATGCGCTGGCAACCCCGGTGTCTGTCATGGGTGTCGCAGCCGGACTTGACCTGATCAATCAAATAAAAGAAGTTGAATGCATCTTGATCGATGATGATGACAGACTTTACTTGTCAAACAATATTTCAATTGACAGAAAAAACAAATGAAAAAAATAATCTCAGCATTTTTTATTGCAGCCGTACTGTTTGCCAGTTGCAAGCCAGTAAAGGAATATCAGAAAGTGTATCTCAATGATGGCGAAATGGAACTTTCCATGCGCAAGTCTCAGAAGTTTGAAAATAGCTTTCAACTTTATCGCGAAGGGTCAGCAGGAGCGAATGGTGGCAAGGCCGGTGGTGGTTGTGGGTGTAACTGAAGCAGACTATGAAAATGTTAAGGATACCCCTCATTGTTCTGGCATTCTATCTCTCGATCGTGGGAGCATTTGCTCAGGAAGATTCTATCGTTTACCAACCGAGAAAACTTAAGGTTGAAGAGGTCAATTTTGTTTCGAGCTATTATCATCAGGATGGCAACAACGCGGCCGTTACTGGCGGTGTCGGCTCCGAGCGGTTAACGGATGTCGCGACAACACTTGATCTGAAGCTTGCACGCACTGACTTTCGCGGACGACAACATGCTTACACATTCGAAATTGGTCTGGATACCTATTCGTCTGCGTCATCAGATAAAATTGATCCCTCAACATTGACGTCCGCATCGTACAGTGATCAACGGATCTATCCAAGTATTGCCTGGTCGCGTTATGATAGTAAAAAGGGCACAATGGTCGGAGCAAATGTATCTGTATCTGCCGAGTACGATTATCTGTCCATTGGTGGTGGAATCAATGCCTATAAAGACTCCGGTGATAAGAGTCGCCAGCTGGGTCTGAGAGTTCAAACATATCAGGACGCTGTCTCACTCATTTATCCTATTGAGCAACGCGCGGGCAAAAATCGGGGAACGGAAACGCGGAAAACATATTCGGCAACATGGTCCTATTCGCAGATTGTAAACAGGCGGCTACAGATTCTGTTTTTGATTGACCTGGCTGTGCAAAAAGGATTTTTAAGCATGCCATTCAACCGCGTGTATTTCAGTGACAACACGATTGGTATTGAAAACCTTCCGTCAAGTCGCTTCAAATTTCCGGCTAGCGTCAGGGTGAACTACTTTGTCGGTGACAACCTGATCATTCGGAGTTTTTATCGGTATTATCAGGACGACTGGGGGCTTAAGTCGCATACAGCTGAGTTGGAACTTCCCGTGAAGTTCACTCCATTTTTATCTGTTAGTCCGTTCTACCGATATTACAATCAGACTTCCGCGGATTATTTTGCAGGGAAAGGATCGCACTTGGCTGGTACCGAGTTCTACACGAGCGATTATGATCTCTCAAAGTTTGAAAGTCACTTTGCTGGAGCTAGCCTGCGATTGATTTCTGCCGATGGAATACTAGGCGTACGAAAGTTCGATACAGTCGAACTACGTTACGGCTACTACAATCGCCAAACGGGACTTGTTTCCAACATAATCTCATTGCATGCAAAGTTCAAATGAACCGTTTCAACCATTTTGTTCGGCCATTGCTTATTTTATTCTTTTCAGAATGTCATTCATCATTCCTATCTGAACTTTTTGGATTTCGATTAGTTCGTGTTGCTGATGGATGATCAGGTGGTCAAGCTTTTCGTGAAGCATACGGATTTCGAGTTCTGATTTCAGATTGATCATATAGTCTTTCTTCGACCGCTCACGATCTTTGCCTTCCTGGCGGTTTTGACTCATCATAATAATGGGAGCCTGGAGGGCCGCGATACACGACAAAATCAGATTAAGCAAGATAAAAGGATAGGGATCAAAACCATTTCCTGAATACCAATATGCATTTATTCCGATCCAGAAGAATATGAAGGTGCTAAAAGCAACGATGAATTTCCAGCTTCCGCCAAATGAAGCAACTTGATCAGCCAGGTATTCACCGGGTTGCAGCGTCTCTGATTCTTCTACCTGGTTACTGATGGTTTCTTTTTTTCGCAAGGCATTTAGCACCGTGGTCTCCAATTCACCCAGTTCCCCAATCTCTTCGGCAAGGTAGTTTGCGATGTATTTTTCGCGAAACATATTCAGTTCGCTGAGCGCCAGACAGCTTGTCGCTTTAAAGTCGGGATGATCTTTTTGGATGGTTGAGAGAATCGCAGGTTGTAGAGACCTGCCCGATATTTTCTCACTTTCGAAGAATTCTTTCTTCGATATATCGCTCACGAAAGTTTTCATTCGCTGGTAAAGATAAAATGGGTGATAAATTGAAGGGATGATGAAAGTCATGTGATGCAGCGACATCGGTCATGTGACATCTTCCCGTTAACCTTAAGTTTGCAAACAACTGGACAGTTTACGTCTGTCGCGAAGACAAAAACACTAACTATGAAAAAAATACTCGTTCCCACCGACTTTTCGATGCAGGCTCAATGGGCTTTGGAAGTCGCTATCGATATTGCAAGAAGATCTAAAGGACAAATTATACTTCTTCACATAGTTGAACAGCCAACGGCTGACTCGTTCAACGTTGAAGGTCAGGTTATGGACGAGGAGGGATGGGAAGATAGATTGTTCACGCTTAAGCTTATTGAAAAGAATCGAGCACAGTTGAAGCAGGCTGCTAAGTTGGCGGAGGATGCTGGTGTTTCGGTGACGTACGAGATGCGTTTGGGTAATCCTTTTCACGGCATGAAAACTGTAATCACGGAACGCGATGCCGATCTTGTGGTCATGGGAACTTCAGGACGATCAAAATTTGAAGAAACGATCGTTGGTTCAAATACGGAGAAAGTTGTCCGGTTTGCCAAGTGTCCGGTACTTACTGTGCACCAAAAGCCTACAGGTAAAGAATTCTCTAATATCGTCTATGCTACGTGTCTTAATGAAAACGAACGAGCTTTTGCTACCGTGGTTAAGAACGCTCAGGAAATGTATGGTGCCACCGTTCACGTGGTGAGAATCAATACTCCTATGAATTTTCAACCGGATTATGTTGTAAAGAAGACCATGGAAGTTTTCGCGAGAAAGCTCTTGCTTGAAAACTATACGCTGAACGTTTTCAGCGACCGGAGTGAAGAAGAGGGGATTTTACACTTTGCCAAAAGCATCGATGCGGATTTGATTGCTATGGCCACGCATGGAAGAACAGGTTTCGCTCACGTATTAGTGGGAAGTATTGCTGAAGATGTCGTCAACCACGCAAGTAAGCCTGTGCTCACATATGTCACACCCGGTATTTATAGGTCCTAATCTGAAGAAGGAAGAAAAACTTGTATTGATAAAATTGATCCATACGTTCTTGTGGATCTTTTTCAATATTGTGATCTTCTATTTACTTTATGCCGTAATTGTTGATCGCATCGACAAATGGGTTTGGATTTGCCTCGCCTGCATTTTACTGGAAGGGCTGGTGCTCTTGGTTTTCAAGAACGTATGTCCGATCACAAACGTAGCGCGTAAGTATTCAACTTCAACAAAAGAAAACTTTGATATTTACTTGCCGAACTGGTTGGCTAAGTACAACAAGCTAATCTACTCAGCGATTGTTTTTGTTGCTGTTTTAATTCTGATCGCCAGGGTAGTGAACTTGGTTTAAATTGTTTTGGCAAGAATTGCCATCCAAATTGTAATTAGTTTGTAACTGCTTGATAATCAGCTACTTACCGATACAATATGTGAACTTCATTATTAGCCAGCGTGTTAACTGACTCGAGTAACAAAATGGTAACGAAAAATGCCTGACCATCACTCAACAACTCTAAAGAAACCTAAATGAATTTTTGAGCTTCTGTTACTCGGAAGCAAAGGTATTGAAGTCCACCGTCATGATCAAAGGTTATTCAAGAAGTCGACTCGTTTAATGAGCGACTGTTGGGAATCATTCTAATGTTTAACAGCTCGCTCTGCGTTTATCTTGAATAATCGTGTCATCTGTTTACCGCGCTAGTGTTTGATTTGACTCGCTTCCAGGTTTGTGTACGATAGAATGGTCCAAGAAATCCTCTGACACGGAGTTCATCACTATTCACTAACCATATGGATGCGTTGTACACTTTTCCATTTCCCGGATCGAGTATTTCACCATCTTCCCACTTGCCGCCATTCTGCTTGAACTTATTCAGGATAGTCATACCGACAATCTTCGCGTTTTTTAATTTCCCCTCACAAGCCACGCACACCGGATCTTTTCCTTCATTGGGGAGTAGATATATTTTTCGAATGAATCCGAGTAGTTCACCATTTTGTTCGATGACTTCTACTTCGGATTTTTCTTTGTTCCAGGTGTCATCAATTGTTTTCCATATTCCCACTGGAGACTTTGTCTGCGATGTTCCGACTCGTTTCCATGTTTGTGTTCGGTAGAATAAATCCATCATGCCACCATACCCACGCACCTTCATCGTGTTATTGTCTTCAAGCCATAGTTTCGAACTGTAAACCTCTCCGTTTTGAGGATCGAGAATTTTTCCTTCAGTCCAATCACTTCCACCTTTTTTGAATCCCCAGAGGAAATTCATGTTGATTACCTTTTTGTCTTTCCGTTCACCGGAACACTTCGTGCAAATAGGGTCTTCGCCTTGGAACGGTTCAAGAAATATTTCAGTCACTTTACCTTCGATTGAGTTGCCCGATTTTACAATTTCAATTATTGATAGGGCCATGCCGGTTTCTTCGTTATACGTTGTCCATCTGCCTTCAACTGTTTGTCCTTTTGCCGCGAATGCACATACAATAAGAATAACTGTGATTGTGACCGAGGTTTTTGCTGGTTTGTTCTCCGTAAGTTTCGGCCGCGACTTTACTTCTTCAAACTTCTCATGATATGCTTTGTCTTCCGTCTTCATCCAGCGATCCCACCAGGTAAAATACAGTCCGTAGTTACTATTGAATTTTTCGTGGTGAAGATTGTGGTGTGTGACCGCTGTTGTCCAGCTCAGCCAGTTATTCTTAGTCCATCCGTCCGGGAAGATTTCAAATCCCAAGTGACCGATTACATTTCTAACGATCATGTAAAGTAAAAACAACGTCATTACAATGGGGTGCAATGGAATTGTGAAGACCATGATCGGAAAGACCATTGCTTGAATTAGAGCTTCCCATGGATGGAAGGCATAAGCCGCCCAAGGCGAGGGGTTAGTAGATTCATGATGAACCCGATGCACATGTTTAAAAACCTTTTTATGGTGCATGAACCGGTGTGTCCAATAGAAATAGAAGTCATGGAAAACTATCGCAACAAGGAAGCTGAATATCATGTAAAGAATCCCATAGTCGGATACTTCGTTATAAACCGGGGTGAGTCCCGCATTGATGGATAAATAGAGTCCATAACCAACTAAAGAAAAGATGACGACTGTGCTCATGGAGTAAGCAAACTCTTTAACTAACTGCCGGTTCTTTGGGAAAGATGTTTGAATGAATAGATGTCGCCAGCGGTTGCGACCGATTACCCAGAATAGCGTAAACGCAATACTAGCAGGGATCAAGTACCGAAGAAGATCAATCAGATAGATTGCCGTCCAGATTTCAAAGAAGCTTTTTGTTTCCATCGCATTGTTGATTAATGATGGCCGAAGCTATCACGACCGTTTTCCTAATTCTCTCCGATGTTGAAAAAGGCTTGCTGATTTCGAAATCAGCATGAAATTCTAGGATTTTGGCAGTTTTCGAAAGGCCGTAGGGGTGGTTCCCTTTAGTTCTTTGAAGGCTTTATTGAACGGACCTATTGACTGGTAGCCAAGGCTGTAAGCTATTTCAAGTACCGTTTTGCGATTTTGGGATGGATCACTAAGGACTTCACAAGCTTCATTCACCCGGTACTGGTTTAGAAAGTCATTGAAGTTCCGGAAACCAAGCTCTCCATTGATGAGCCGCCTCAAGCGATATTCCTGTTCGCCCATCAATTCTGCCAACTCTCCAATGGTTAGCCCTTCCTTTTTATAGATCTTCTTTTCCTGAATTAATGAATCCAGCTTTGCTCTTAGCTGAGTGTCTTCAAGAACAACCGGCTTTTCCTTTGGAATCTCCTTAAAGAAGAATCCCGATTTCACTTCGACATTTGAAACTATGAAATATAAGGTCAACATTACTATTGATGAGCGTTGTATGACTTGAAGTACATCTGTTGATTCGCGGGCAATCGGGAGGGCTTCAACAATGAGTGTTATACCAATGATTAAAGCAGTGACGAGGATGAAGGTGTTTCGGAATCGTAAGCGCGATTCAACAAGATCAGACTTTCGAGTTTTTACCGCCACATACAATCCTGCAAGTACAAATCCCAGCGACACGATTTCCGAGATTATGTGAGTGACTTGCAGCAGTGTATCATCAATCGCGATTAAGCCTCTTAGATAGATCCAAAAATGCGGAACAATTTCAAGTGCAAACCAGCCCAATATGTTCCAGCCTGGTTGGAAGTGGTCATCAAATATTGCTTTTGTCAAAAGGAAGAATAGTACGGGTACGCTGATCGACCCAGTTAATGCAATCAGAAACAATAGATGATTGCTTTGAACAAATGGTGTCTCAAGAATTAGGTAGCAGATCACGCAAGCAGTCAGACCAATCCCGGCCCAAGTGTTTAGTCCTGCCCGCGCATGCTTAATAAGGAGAATGCACACCAGCACCAGTAGCGTAAGGCAACTTACCTGCAGGAGCGTATTAAGGTCGTGTGCGTTCAAGGGAATGTGCGTCAAAATAGGTAAAAATGAGGTTTTTACAATCTATTCAATGAATATATTGAATAGTTGAATTCTTCTTTTACTTTTGATGTTGTAATCTCAATTCAGGCATCCTATGAACAAACGTGAATTCAAAGACAAGGTATACGATGAACTTGCCAAGATCACAAAAGCTATGGCAAACCCTCACCGGTTGGAGATCATTGAGTTGCTC
>DASWTP010000169.1:0-5834 GCA_036402075.1 Chryseosolibacter sp.
CACAGGATCAGTCTTAGGCGACATGCCGCTGAGAAGCATGGCCGCACCAACAAATAAGGTGACTGAAAGTATATTTTTCATAAGTCGTAATTAAATGACTGGATGTACAACAAATTTAATGAATTGAACAGTTCGCTGCTCGTGGTTTATAGTTTGCATTGAGGGTCAGCCTTCCAAAGACGATATTCGTCCGACAAACAACAGACCAGAAATTATACACGCTGCTTCAGATATCTTAATAAGTATTTGAGAGCGGATAGTAACCTTGCTAACATCAGGCAGTATTCTGTTCGGATTCGCGAGCGGAGAGTGTTCACAATTGAACGGAATAAATCCAAATAACCGAGAATTCAGGCCAAAAACGAAGGATTTGACACTTGGCATACGGTTCGCAAACAGGCAACACAAATGAAAAAGGGCATTACCATAAAACATATTACACTGGCATTAGGCATTGTTGTTGCCTTGCTGGCTGCGATCATGTTCCTGGTTAACGACTCGCTCCCATTTGAATCTCGGCATGCGATCAGTCTCCCATCGTTTGGCATGCCGAAATCTGTTCCGGCACTTATTCAAACTATCGGTAGCATCTTATTCTAGAAATTCGTTATCGATCAGCTGATCGGTATGAATAGTAATGCAATACGATCTCAACCGCCCGCTGTATAGCCTTATTAATCGGATAGAATTCCCGAGCTAATTCGGGATCGATGCTGTGAAGCTGCATGTAGTAGTGGCTCATCACGGGAACCTGTGCTCCTTCAGCTATTGACCGGGCTGCGGACTCATAGGCCTCTTTTTGCTCTGTCTTAATAATCTGACAGGTGACCAACTCTTTACTACCATACTTGTTAACCCGGGCGGAGTATCCGAACAGGCGACAAATTAGGCCGCGGTGAACGTATTGAGAGCATAATCCGGCACCAGCCTGAGTAGGATTGAGAATCAGGCAAATCTGGTCATCACTTGCCCTCAACCTGTCAAACCATTCAAACGCCAGGTTATTCTCATATAAATAATGAGCAAAAGGAAGGAATTCTATTGGTGTTGCCTCGATGTCGGGTTTGAAGCAACATTTGCCACACCCGAATTTGCAATGTAAGGTTGTAGCCGTTTGAAACGAAGAAATCGCCTGATCCAATCCCTTAAACACCTCCTCGACTGCCTTTACCTTTTCAATTAGCTCCATGAGGGTGCAAAGCTACGATGGCAAAGTTGTTTTTGTCGGAAAATGTATTCAAACGTTTGAAAGAGGGGCTTTAGCTGTTGTCCATGCTTATGGTAAGGATCTTTTGGGAATTTCGCCCCCAATCCTGCACAATCAGTCTCATGGATGAAGATCGCCATAACCAATTGCCATAGCCATAGCCTTTTCACGTGAGAATAATGCCCCAAATAATATTTTAAAATGAGAATTAGCCTTAATTTTGGCCGCCTTTTAGCATGTAATTATGACAAATTCCGGATTACTTGATTATGCTCCGATTGTACTGATGTTCTTGTTGGCTGCTGGCTTCGTGGGCGTTACAATGGTGGTGACTCACTGGCTTGGGCCGAAACGCAAAACAAAGATCAAACTGGAATCCTTTGAGTGCGGAATTGAATCCAAAGGCAACGCCCGCCAGGCGTTTCCCATCAAATACTTCCTTGTAGCCATCCTTTTCGTGCTTTTCGATGTTGAAGTCATTTTCATGTACCCATGGGCGGTGAATTTTAAAGAATTCGGTGTGGAAGGATTTATTGAAATGATCCTGTTTGTCAGCCTTCTGCTCGTTGGTTTCTTCTATATCATCAAGAAGAAAGCGCTGGAGTGGGAAGACTGAACAAAACCTGTTCTCCCGTAGTTTAAGAGAAGGCATTAACTGATTGAACAACATGCAGACAGCTATAGATACAAAACCAACATTAGTAGAGAAACCAGACGGCTATGAAGGCGCAGGTTTCTTTGCTACGAGTTTAGATAAGGTTGTAGGAATGGCGCGAAAGAATTCGATTTGGCCATTGCCCTTCGCAACGTCATGCTGCGGAATTGAATTCATGGCAACGATGGGCGCACATTATGACCTTGCGCGATTTGGGTCAGAGCGTTTGAGCTTCTCCCCTCGTCAGGCAGACCTTCTCATGGTGATGGGAACGATCGCGAAGAAAATGGGTCCGGTGCTTCGACAGGTCTACGAACAAATGGCAGAGCCAAGATGGGTGCTCAGCGTTGGCGCGTGTGCCTGCAGCGGTGGCATCTTCGATACTTATAGCGTGTTGCAAGGTATTGACCGCATTATTCCAGTAGATGTTTATGTGCCAGGATGCCCTCCCCGTCCCGAGCAAATTATAGATGGTATTATGAGAATTCAGCACCTGGTAGAAAATGAATCCCTTCGCAGAAGAGACTCAGCAGAATACAAGGCCATGCTGAATAAATATGGCATTGAATAACCCCATGGATAGCACTGTTCAAGAGAAGGTAGTTAACATTATTAAGGAAAAATTTGAAACTGAAGTTCTTTCAGTGGAGAGTCCGTATAATTTCCTTACACTCAATCTGAAAAAGGAAAGGATCATCGAGATCATCAAGTATCTCTACGATCACAACGAGGCTCGTTTCCAATACCTCACCACCCTTTGCGGAATTCACTATCCCGAGGTGAAACAGATCGCCATCATGTATCAGCTTCACAGCCTGACTAACAACTGGCGCATTCGGCTGAAAATCTATTTGCCGGAAGAGAATCCCGTCACCCCTACGTTGACGACAATCTTCTCCGCAGCAAACTGGATGGAGCGTGAGACGTACGATTTCTTCGGAGTGAAATTCACCGGGCATCCTGACCTCAGACGGATCTTAAACGTGGAAGACATGGTGATTCATCCCCTGCGCAAAGAATATCCATTGGAAGATCAGACGCGCGAAGACAAAAAAGATTTCATGTTCGGAAGATAAAGATGGCAAACGAAAATATCATAACTCCAAACACTCCGGTTGAGCACAAGAAAGAATATACCACGCTCAACCTGGGTCCTACGCACCCGGCAACGCATGGTATTTTTCAAAACGTGCTGACCATGGATGGGGAAGAGATCATTCACTCCGAACCTACCATCGGCTACATTCACCGTGCCTTCGAAAAACTTGCCGAACGCAGACCGTTTTACCAGATCACCCCGATCACCGATCGCATGAACTACTGCTCGTCACCGATCAACAACATCGGCTGGCACATGACGGTGGAAAAACTTATTCAGGCAGAAATTCCAAAACGTGTTCAATACCTCCGCGTCATCATCATGGAGCTTGCACGCATTTCCGATCATATTATCTGTAACACGGTTATCGGTGTGGATACGGGTGCCCTCACGGGATTCGTTTACCTGTTCCAGTTCCGCGAGCTGATCTACGAGATCTACGAAGAAATTTGTGGTGCTCGTCTAACCACTAACATCGGTCGTATCGGAGGTTTTGAAAGAGACTTCAACGACAAGGCCTGGAAGAAAATTGACAAGTTCCTGAAAGAGTTTCCGGATGCCCTCAAGGAATTCGAAAACCTGGTGAAGCGTAACCGTATTTTTATGGATCGTACCATCGGTGCAGGTCCTATTTCTGCCGATCGCGCATTGAACTACAGCTTCTCCGGACCAAACCTCCGCGCAGCTGGTGTTGACTACGATGTTCGCGTGATGAATCCATATTCATCTTACGAAGATTTTGATTTTAACATCCCGGTAGGGTTGAATGGCGACACCTATGATCGTTTCATGGTTCGTCAGGAAGAAATGTGGGAAAGTCTGAAGATCATCCGTCAGGCGATCGACAAGTTGCCGGAAGGTCCACACTACTCTCCAAATGTTCCCGATTTTTATCTTCCTCCGAAACAGGAAGTATACAACAACATGGAAGCGCTCATCTATCACTTTAAAATAGTGATGGGTGAAACGGATGTTCCAAAAGGAGAAGTTTACCATTGTGTGGAAGGCGGAAACGGAGAGCTGGGATTCTACCTCATCAGTGATGGCGGAAGAACACCCTACCGTCTGCACATGCGGAGGCCCTGCTTCATTTATTATCAGGCGTATGCCGAAATGATCAAGGGCACAAATATCTCGGATGCGATTCTGACGATGAGTAGTATGAACGTGATAGCGGGTGAGCTAGACGCGTAAAGAGGCATTAGTAATTAGGCATTAGGCATTAGTGAATGCAAAAGACACGAAAGCAGAAAAATTAAGTTAAAAATTGTACTAGGAATTAGTACCCTGTTTATAACGATGACATCATCACAACCGAAATTCTCCGATGCTGCGATGGCATTGGTACAGAAGATCATCAAGCGTTACCCGGAAGGACGTCACAAGTCTGCGTTGCTTCCAATTTTGCACGTGGCGCAGGCGGAGTTTGGCGGATGGCTGAGCACCGACACGATGGACTATGTTGCTTCAATCCTTAACATCAAACCGATTGAAGTGTATGAGGTTGCATCATTCTACACGATGTACAATCTGCAGCCTGTTGGAAAGTGTGTGCTGGAAGTTTGTCAAACTGGCCCGTGCTGGTTGAGAGGCTCTGATGACATTATTCAATACATCGAAAACAAGCTCGGCATCAAGCCTGGAGAAACAACGGCTGACGGCATGTTCACTTTGAAGACTGTCGAATGTCTCGCATCATGTGGATCAGCTCCAATGATGCAGGTTGGAAATAACTTCATCGAAAATCTTTCGGTAGAGAAGATGGATGACGTTCTGAATCAATTAAGAGAAACACATAATGTTCCATCACCGGATTATGGTTCGCCTTATCCAGTGAATAAAGCGTAATACAAATGGGAAGGAAGTTATTATTAAAGGACATTAACGTTCCGGGAATCAAGTCGTTCGAAGTGTATCGCAAGCAAGGCGGTTATGCTTCGGTTGAAAAAGCATTGAAGACGATGAGTCCTGACGCAGTTGTCGAGGAAGTGAAAAAGTCAGGTCTTCGCGGTCGCGGTGGTGCAGGTTTCCCTACCGGCATGAAATGGAGCTTTATTGACAAGAAATCGGAGAAGCCTCGTTACCTGATCTGCAATGCAGACGAAAGCGAACCAGGCACATTCAAGGACCGCTTTCTCATGGAATACATTCCGCACGCCTTGATCGAAGGAATGATCGTGTCAAGTTTTGCACTTGGCGCAAAAACATCCTACATCTACATGCGCGGTGAGTTCCGCTGGATCTTCCCAATTCTTGAAAAAGCAATTGAAGAAGCTCGCGCGGCCGGCTTCCTCGGAAAAAATATTTTAGGGAGTGGATACGATCTTGAATTGTATGTTCACTCCGGTGCAGGTGCTTACATCTGCGGAGAAGAAACTGCACAGATCGAATCACTCGAAGGCAAGCGCGGTAACCCACGCAACAAACCTCCGTTCCCTGCGATCGTTGGTCTGTATGGTTGCCCTACGGTCGTAAACAACGTTGAGTCCATTGCGGCTGTTCCTCACATCCTCAACATGGGTGGCGATGAGTATGCAAAGATCGGAATCGGAAAAAGCACAGGTACAAAGTTGATCTCGGCTTCCGGTCACATCAACAAGCCTGGCGTTTACGAAATCGAACTCGGACTTCCTGTTGAAGAATTTTTGAACTCAGACGAATACTGCGGTGGCGTTTGGAAAGGAAGAAAGTTGAAAGCTGTTATCCCTGGCGGATCATCCGTACCCATTCTCCCTGCCGAACTCTTCCTTAAGAATGCAAAAGGCGAAGCTCGGGTAATGAGCTATGAATCGCTTGCAGACGGAGGTTTCGCGAGTGGATCAATGTTGGGATCAGGTGGCTTCATCGTTATGGACGAAACGGCATGTATCGTT